>DATEEG010000335.1:0-10685 GCA_035281305.1 Acidimicrobiia bacterium
GGGAGGCTACCCGAGGTGATGGAAAACGTTTGACCGCTTCCGGGGTGGTGCTTACAATCGTTTGCTATCCCGCTCTCGCGGGTGCTGATCTTGGGCTGAGCTGGAGAGGAGAATTATGAGATCCACACGGGCCATGAGATCCACCTGGAGGTTCCACGCTTCGATACTGGCGGCACTGGCTCTGCTGATCGCCGCCTGCGGAGGCGATGGAGCTGCCACCACCACCACGGCCGACTCGTCGGGCACGACTGCTGCGACGACCACGACCGAGGCTTCGACCGAGACCACCGAGGCACCCACTGAAACCACCGCATCAGGCGAACCGATCGTGTTCGCGTCGTCGCTTCCCCTGACCGGCGAGTTCTCGATACCCGGTACGAAACATCGCGACGGCTATCAGATGTGCGTCGATCAGATCAATGCCCGCGGGGGCCTTCTCGACCGTCAGGTGGAACTCCTGGTGGAGGACAACCGAAGCGATAGCGAAGTAGCCGTCACCCAGTACGAGCGCTTCATCACCGTCGAGAACGTCGACATGCTCTTCGGCACCTTCTCCAGCCTTCTCACGTTCCCGACCTCTGCGGTCGCGGAGCAGAACGGCATGGTCTACCCGGTCCCCTCCGGCGCTGCCCAGCGAATTTGGGAGAGGGGATTCGAGAATCTCTTCTACTTCCAGCAGAAGCCGGCAGAAGAGACCAACAAGACGATCATCAACATGCTCAACTACTACGTCGAGCAAGGAATCGCCCCGGCCCTTCCGGCCACTGCCGCGATTGTCTATGGCGACGACTTCTTCGCGGCCGCCATCGCCAACGGATTCCTGGGCGGAGAAGTTGTGGCCCCGGACGGAACCGTACTGGCCGACCTCTCCCCCGGTGGATTGGCCGATGCAGGCATCGAACTGGTCCTCGAAGAGCAGTACCCGGCAGGTTTCACAGACTGGTTGACCCTCGCCAATTCGATCGCCGACAGCGGAGCCGAGTTCCTGTCTATCTCGACTGCCTCGCCCGATGAGGCGATCTCCTTGATCCGGGCCCTGCAGACGGTGGGTTATCAGCCGCCGTTCGTATACGCATCCCAGGGTGCCCAGGTCGAGTTCCTCGACAATCTCGGGGATGCTGTCAACGGAGTGGCGATCCACACCGTGTGGCATCCCTCAATCGAGTTCGTCGGATTGCTCGGGGGCGAGGAGTACACCAACGCCCAGTTCATCGCCGACTTCGAGTCGGCGTTCGGCCGGGCACCCGACGAGGACGAAGCCATCCCGTTTGCCGTCTGCCAGGGCATGGAACAGGCAATCGCCGGCGCCGGCACGACTGACAATGCTGCCGTTGCCCAATGGCTGCGAGAGCGCACCGCCGACGACCCGGTACGCACCGTGATCGGCGATTTCAACTGGGACGAGCGGGGCCTGCCGATTGGCCGGGACTTCCTCGTCAACCAGTGGCAAGACAGCGTCCTCGAGTTCGTCTACCCGGTCGGTGAGTTCCCCGGGACCACCGACCTCATCTACCCGAAGCCCGAGTGGTAGTAACGGGTGGTGCGTTGTGAGTTCTGCGTGGTGCGTTTAGAGAGTCCGGGCCCCGGGTTCGACGCACCACGCACCACACGCCACAGGCCACGCACAATTCGCAGCCTCTGACAGATGCGCCTTCTCGACGTCGACCGGCTCACCAAAGCCTATGGCGGCCTGGTGGCGGTCAACGACGCCAGCTTCTCGGTCGAATCCGGCAGCATCACTGCCTTGATCGGGCCCAACGGTGCCGGCAAGACCACAGCCTTCGACCTCATCTCGGGCATCGTCGAGCCCCAGAGCGGGAGCGTTTCCTTCGACGGCACCGCCATCGCCGGCTGGGCGCCGCACCTCATCACCCGACTGGGCATCGGACGAACGTTTCAGATCACCCGCGAGTTGGGGGACATGACGGTTCTCGAGAACATGGTGGTCCCCTCGGCCACGGGTGGCTTGCGACGGCTGTTCAGCCGCCGGATCACCGCCGACGAACGCAGGCGAGCCCTCGACCTTCTCGCGTTTGTCGGCATCGATCACTTGTCGGAGCAGCGGGCAAAGTCACTGTCCTATGGCCAACGCAAGCTGCTGGAGCTGGCCTCGGTGCTAATGGCGGCGCCGCGATTAGTGCTCCTGGATGAACCGGCGGGAGGCGTCAACCCGGCCTTATTGGAGAGGATCATGGAGCGAATCCGGGCGCTGAATGCCCAGGGCACGACGTTCCTGATCGTCGAGCACAACATGGACGTCGTGATGCAGCTGAGTCACTCGGTAATCGTCATGGCTCACGGTGAGGTGATCCTCCAGGGTCCCCCCGACCTGGTGCAGGCCGATCACCGCGTACTCGACGCCTACCTCGGGACCGCCTGATGACATTGCTCGAGCTGAGCGGGATCAGGGCGGGGTACGGCATCGGGCCCGACATCATGACCGGCGTCGACCTCGAGGTCGAAGCCGGCCGGACCTACTGCATCATCGGCCCCAACGGCGCCGGCAAGTCGACTCTGCTGAAGACGATCTGTGGGATCCTCAAGCCCCGCGCCGGAGCCGTGAGTTTCGAAGGTAAGGAGATCGGTGGCTTGCGGCCCGATCAGGTTCTGGCCCGCGGCATTTGCTTCGTGCCGCAGGATCGGACGTTGTTCCCCGACATGACGGTCCGGGAGAACCTCGTCATGGGCGGCTACTTGATTCGCGATCGCAAGGCCTTGAACTCCCAGATGGACCGGGTTATGGAGTTGTTTCCGATCCTGGCCGAGCGGTCGGCCCAACTCGCCCAAACCATGTCCGGTGGCGAGCAGCAGATGCTGGCCATGGCCCGGGCGCTGATGATCCAACCCAAGTTGATGATGATCGACGAGCCCAGCCTTGGGCTGGCACCGCAGCCAACGGTGCAGGTCTTCGAGATCATGGGGCGATTGCGTGACGAGATGGATGTCACGATCCTCCTCGTCGAACAGAACGTCCGCAAAGGCCTCGAAGTGTCGGATTGGGCGTTCGTCCTGGACCTCGGAACGAAGAGGTTCGAAGGACCGGCGGATCAGATTCTGGCCGACGCCCGCATCCGCGACCTTTACCTGGGGAAAGGTCCCTCCAGCAAGGGGGAAGATCACCCGCCGGCTGACACAGGGCCCGCCGACGAAGGGATCGGCAGCTCATGAGGGGTTTGGTTCAGGTTGTGATTCTGGGTCTGCTCCTGGGTGGCGTCTATGCCCTGATGGCCTCGGGACTGACGCTGCTATTCGGGGTGATGCGGGTGGTCAATCTCGCCCATGCCGCCTTCATGCTGGTTGCGGCCTACATGGCCTTCTTCGCTTTCGACCGACTCGACATCGATCCATTTGTGTCGTTGCCGGCGATCATGGTGGTGATGTTTCTCGGCGGGGCCGCCCTCTACCGGCTGCTCTTCCCCCGCATCGAAGGCTCTCCCCGCTACGGGGAGATGACGGTCCTCATGACCTTCGGCCTCGCTTTCATCGCCGAAGGGCTCATGAGCTTCTTCTTCACCGGTACCTTCCGCACCGCCAGCCCTTCCTATGCAACCGAGGCGTTCCGGGTCGGTTCGTTCTTCATCCCCACGGCCCAGCTCTACGCATCGGGAGCGAGCGTCGTCCTGCTGGTCGGTTTGTGGGCGTTCTTGAACTTCACCCGAACCGGCTACGGCGTCCGAGCCACGATGCAGAATCGGACGGCCGCCCAGATCGTCGGGGTTGACGTCAGACGGGTCTCGACGATTTCCTTTGGGATCGGGATGGCCCTGGCCGGAGCATCCGGCGCCTTGATCAGCTTCCTGTTTCCCTTCTTCCCTGCCCGGCACTGGCAGTGGATTGCCATTCTCTTGTCGCTGATCGTGCTCGGCGGACTCGGCAGCCTGAAAGGTGCGGTGATCGGCGCCTTGATCCTGGCAGTGGCGAGTTCGCTGGTGACCGATTACGTCGGATCGGCCTGGTCGCCGATGACCTTCTTCCTGGCTCTCTTCCTGATACTCCTGGTCCGCCCCCAGGGACTGTTCGGCAAGGAGCACAGGATCTGATGGTGAAGCCTCAGGTCAGCGGCCCGCCCGAGCTCGAAGGCCCCATGGTCGAATTCACCGAGGTCGACCCCTCCACGGATCGTCGGGGAAGGATGGTCTTCGCCGCGATGGTGCTGCTGGTTCTCCTCCTGATTCCCGCGCTCCAGCCTTTCGTCGGGTTCTACAGCTACATGCTGCAGTTGGGGATCGTCGCCCTGATGTGGGTCGCCATGACGTCGAGCTGGAACATCCTCGGCGGTTATACCGGCTACATCTCCCTCGGCCACAACCTGTTCTTCGGTCTGGGTGGATACACCGCCGGCTTGCTCTTGGTTCACTACGGGCTGTCACCCTTTGCCACCGCCCTTCTCGCCGGAGTGGTGACGATGTTCATCGGGCTGGTCGCAGGCTTGATCACTCTGCGGACCAGGGGACCCGCCTTCATCATCTCGACGATCGCTTTGTTGCTGATGACGAGCCTGATCATGGACAACTGGGATCTGGTGGGCGGGTCGAACGGAATGGATCTTCCACTGCCGGACATCCCGCTGACCTGGCTCAAGGTCCCGTTCTATTACGCAATGCTGGTGGCAGCTGTGGGTGCGGTTCTCCTGGGCTATCGGGTCCAGCATTCCAAACTCGGACTGGCGCTGCGGGCCATCGCCCAGGACGAGACCAAGGCCGAGGTGGCCGGTATCGACACCCGGCGTCTGAAGGTGCTGGCGTTCGCACTGAGCGCCTACTTCCCCGGAGTCGTTGGGGCTATCTGGGGATACAACCTCACTTACCTCCGGCCAACGATCTTCTTCATAATCGGGGTGGCCGCCCAGATGGTGCTCATGGTCGTCATCGGCGGCCGGGGCACTGTGGCCGGCCCCGTGATCGGCGCCGCGCTGGTGGTGGCGCTCAACGAAATCGCCATAACCCAGTTCGGTTCGACCGAGCTCAACATCGTCGTGACCGGTGTGATTCTGATCGTCGTGCTTCTCTTCTTTCCCCTGGGGATCATCGGGACCCTGCGGGAAAAGGGCAAGCTCCCTGCCGTTCTCGATTGGGATTGACCGTTGGCAAGCCCGGCTGAGTTCGATGTCGTCGTGGCCGGGGCGGGTCACAACAGCTTGATTGCCGCGGCCTATCTGGCCAAAGCAGGTTTGCGATGTTTGATCCTCGAAGCGCGTCCCGTCATTGGAGGCGACACCGCCACCGAGGAGCTGACGCTCCCCGGCTACCTCCACGACTCCTGCTCGACGGCCCACAATCTCCTGCAGGCGAGCCCGACCTTTCGTCGCAACGAGTTGGGCCTGGAAAGGTACGGCCTCGAGTACATTCGGCCCGACCCGGTCGTGCACGTCCCGTTTCCGGACGGAACCTCTATCACGATGTGGCGCGACCTCGAAGCGACGGTCGCCGAGTTCGCCCGGTTTTCTTCGGCCGATGCCGCCGCCTACCGCCGGATGATGCAGGAGTACGACGCCGTCAAGGGAGAGTTCGGGGCGGCCCGGTACACGCCCGTCGACTTCGGCCCGAGTCTCGAGCAACGGTTGTCGGCGATCAGCGGCGGCGGCCGCTGGCTGCGACGGGTCAGAGAGAGCGCCTGGGACGTCATCAGGCGGGAGTTCGAGGACCAGCACGCCAGGACCTTCATGTTGTGGATGGCCTTCATGACCATGCAACCACCCGAACGGCCCGGGACCGGGAGTCTTGCCTATTCCCTTGCCTATGGCCGCCAGACGGAGTCATGGATCATCCCCCGGGGTGGGTCGGGGGCCCTGCCGTTGGCCCTCAGCCGTTTTCTGGAAGAGCGGGGCTGCACCGTTCTGGCCAATCAGCCGGTCTCGTCACTGGTGATCGAGGGCGGACGCTGTGTCGGGGTGGAGACCGCCGGTGGTGAGGTCCATCGGGCAAAACGAGCAGTCCTCTCGACAGTCCATGTCAAGCACCTGATCGACATGGCTCCCGCCGAACTGTGGGACGACGACTTCCGCTTCGGAGTCGAGACCTGGCGGGCCGGAGTCTCAATGATGCCGACCCACTACGCCTCGACCCGGGCGCCCACTTTCGAGACCGCCGACGGCCCGATCAGCCCGATTGCCGCCGGAATACCGGTTTCGGTCGAGCGGATGTTGAGGGTCGGCTTCGACTTCATGATGGCTGCACCGGCCCTTGACGACCCTCCTCTCCTGGTGCTCTGTCCCACCGTGGCCGACCCCGATCGGGCTCCGGGCGGCAACCACACCCTCAAGGTGATCGGATTCCAGCCTTACGAACTCGCTGAGGGTGCCGATCATTGGGATCACATCCGGGATCAGGTGGCGGCGGCCCATCTCGAACATCTCCGTCGCTATTCGCCCAATCTGACCGACGATGCCCTTCTTGCTGCCAACGTCAAGAGCCCGCTCGACCTCGAGAGGATGAACGCACACAACTGGCACGGATCCTGCCATGGGGGCGATCAGGACGGCGCGCAGTCGGGATCATTGCGCCCGGCCCCGGGCTGGTCCCAGCACCGCATGCCGATTCCCGGTCTCTATCAGACCGGATCCACCACCCATCCGGGTGCGTCCGTTTCTGGAGGCCCCGGCCGGAACGCCGCCTGGGTCCTACTGTCTGATCTGGGTTTCGAATTCGACGAAGTGGCCACCCGTCCCTGACCCAAATCTTCAGGCCCCGACTGCGCAGGAGAGGAGACTTGATGCCCCGAATCAGCTATCGCCCCTATGAGGAACTCGACTCCTTGTCGCGAAGCTACATCGACTACGCCCGCGATCACGGAACCCCGCGGCCCGAGAGCCAGGCCATCAGGGCTCACGTACCGGACGTGCTCGAAGCTTTCACCCAGGCCTGGCGGCTCACGTTCGAGCACGGCGTGCTCGACAACGGGACGAAGGAACTGTGCCGCCTCTATGTCTCCAAGAGCGTCGAGTGCGAATATTGCGGTACCCAGCGCTCGGAACTGGCGGCCGGGGTGGATGAATCCAAGATCGACGAGCTAATGGATTTCGAGCGCTCGGACCGATATACGGACCGGGAGCGGGCCGCCCTTCGCTATGCCCAGGCCATCGCCTGGGATGCGTCGCTGGCTGACGACGACCTGTGGGATGAACTGGCTCGACATTTCACCGAACCCCAGCTCGTCGAACTCGGATTTTTCATCGGTTTGACCCTGGGCCAGCAAAGGTGGATCAAAACCCTCGACGTAGGACACCTCGAATACCTGCCCGACACTACGGCCGGCCTCCTGCCCGGATTCTCGGTTGCAGGCAACTGACTCGGCCTGTCGCGAGGAGGGCTTCTGAACGGCGTGGCCTGGGCACTGGTCGCGGCAGTTGCCTTCGGCGTGACCCAGACCCTGAACCGGAAGTCCAACCAGTTGATCGGGCCGTTTCGCACCGCCTTCGGCCTGCTGGTGGTGGTCGAAGCGATCCTGCTGGTGACCTCGATCGCCACCGGAAGGATCCAACTGCTCTTCGCCGCACCGGCCGGGGCTCTGGCGTCCTTCGCCTTCGCCACCTTGTTCCACTTCGGAGGTGGGTGGACGTTGCTGGCGGTTAGCCAGGAACGCGTCGGGGTGGCCCGGACCGGGGCCCTGGTTGCCGCTGCCCCACTGGTCGGAGCGATTGCGGCGGCAGCGCTCCTGAACGAACCCCTGGGAGTGCTGACCGCGATCGGCGTGCTGGTGGTGGTCGCCGGAGTGGCGGTGCTGTCTCTGTCGATGAGGAACCGGGGAGAAGGCGTCTCCCGACGGCTGCGTTTTCCCGGGCACGCTTTGACTGTCGCCGTGTTGTGGGGCCTGAGCCCGATCCTCATCCGAGGGGGGCTCGCCGGTCTGGCAGATCCGATCGCGGGTCTGACGTTCGGACTGGGCGTCACGGTGGCGGTATATGCGTTGGGCCTGACGGTGTCGCGGTCATGGGGACCGATGATCAGCGGACGCAGCGTGATGTGGACCGTGCTCGGAGGGGCCACCGGCGCCCTGGCGATCAGCGCTCAATGGATATCGTTCGATCTCACCACGATTGCCATTGCCCTCAGTCTGCAGCAGATGGCAGTGCTGGTCGTGATTGCCCTGGCCCCTCTGTTGTTTCCCGAACCCATCGAACGGGTCAACACCTTGTTGCTGGTCGGTACCGCAGCAATGTTGACCGGCACCACCCTCGTAGTGTTGCAGCGCTTTTGATTTGTAGAAAGGGGTAGAGGCAGGCCGACCCACCGACTCCTCGAGCCGAAAGAGAGTTCAGAATGCCCGAGCTAGATCCCGACCACGTTGTCATTACCGAGGCGGTGGAGGGTTCCGCCCATCCGGTACAACTCATGTACGTCGAGACCTGGGACGGTCTTTACACGGCCATCGGGCTCCGGGTGCCCGCCGGCCCGGGGCCGTTCCCGGTGGTCCTGCTGGCGACCGGCAACGGCGGTGGGGGGATGCCCTGGGTAAGGGACGCGGTCCGCAACCGGGGGTACATCATGGACCGCCTCCTCGAGGCGGGATACGCGTGCGCCTGGCTGCGCTACCGCACCGAAGTCGAACTCGGCTACAACAACGGCGGACCCCTGGTCCGCGACACACGGCAAGGTCGCGACCTCTTCAACCGGTCTCCGCTGGAGTACGAGGACGAGATCGCGATTATCGAATATGTCAAAACCCTCCCTGCCATCGATCCGGATCGGGTCGGGCTGATCGGCATGAGTCATGGGGGCGAGATGGTCCTGAAGATCACCTCCGAGTACCACGGCGTCGTAGTCGGAGTGGCCTCCGAACCGGCCGCCCACGAGTTCCTGGCTCTGACCCCTGATCACACGGCCACCGTCAACTCCGAAACCCGCCTTCGCAACATCGAAGAGATGCAGATGGCCGAAACCGAAAAAGTCCGCGCCCGAATCGACCGGGATCTCGCCCGCCAGCGGATCGAGTCAATCCAGACCCCGCTGCTCGTGATGGGCCGTGAGACCGATCATCTGCAAGGCATCTTTCGAGCGACCTACGAACTTCTCGCGGAGGCCGGGAAGACAGTCGAGTGGGTGTCCTACGACCATCCCCTGCATGGGTACGTATTCCCGGAGCGCACAGCCGGCGCCGCCACGTACCAGGTCGACGAGATACAGCATGCGGCCATCGGCGCCGTGATGTCATACCTCGGCCGCTATCTCGGCGGCGAAGACTCCACTTGACGCCATTGCCAGGCATTGCCACAATCGCACAACAAACGATTGCAGTCTGAAATGGAGAAGAGGATGTCCGTCACGACGGTCGGTTGGATCGGGGTCGGCCGGATGGGCTTCGAGTTGTGCAAACGGCTCCTGACGTCGGGTTACGACCTGGCCGTCTACAACCGCACCAGGGAAAAGGCGGCTCCACTGGCCGACCTCGGCGCGGTCGTAGTGGATGCTCCCGCCAAGCTGGCCGATCGCGACGTCGTTTTCACGATGGTCGCCGATCCGGCGGCTTTCCTGGAGGTCACTGTCGGGCCCGAAGGCCTCTTTTCGGTGTCGGGGGCGGCGCCGCGGGTGCTGGTCGACAGCTCCACAGTGTCGGCGGATGTTTCCGAGACCGTGCGGGCGGCCGCTTCCGAGCGGGGGTGCGAACTGGTGGCGGCCCCCGTCAGCGGCAATCCCAAGGTCGTGAAGGCGGGGAAGCTGACCGTGGTCGCCTCCGGTCCGGAGGCCGCCTTCGCCGAGGTCAAGCCGCTACTTGAGACTTTCGGCTCCGGGGTGGCCTATGTCGGGGACGGTGATGCAGCCCGGCTCGTGAAGATCTGCCACAACCTCCTCCTCGGGATCGTGACCGAGACACTGGCCGAGACGGCGATCCTCGCCGAGAAAGCCGGGGTCTCGCGAGCGGACTACATGCACTTCATCAACATGAGCGTGATGGGCTCGACGTTCAGCAAATACAAGACTCCGGCGATCGTCAACCTCGACTTCGCACCTTCCTTCACCGGCCACCTCCTCCGGAAGGACTTCGAACTAGGACTCGAATCGGGGCGTCAGTACTCCGTTCCGCTGCCCACCGCCGCGCTGGTCCACCAGTTGCTCATCGGAATGATCGGCCGCGGGTTCGGGGACGAGGACTTCATGCGGCTGCTAACCATGTCGGCGGAGTCCTCCGGGATCGATATCAGCCCCGAAGGAACTCCCGTTTCCGACGGGCTCAGCTAAGCGACCGGAGCTTCGCCGCCAGCCACTGGAACGAGGCCGGGCCCCACTCGTCTCGATGCTCGAACGCGCAGTGCCCGGCATCGGGATAGACCCGGGCTTCCTTTCCGGTGACGGGACCGTGTTCCAGCATGTAGTAGATGTTGCCGATGGGAGCCAGATGGTCACGCTTGCCGTTGATCATGAGGATCGGGCATACGATTCGATCGATCAGTCCCAGCTCCGAAAGAGCCCACTTCCTGTGAAGCTCCGCCTCCCGTTCGAGGCTCGTCGGGGGAAAAGAGGGAGGGTCGCCGGGGGCGCCGAACACGTAAGTTGAACGACGGTTGGCTGCCTCCACCAGAGCGGCTGCTTCGTCGGGACCGGGGCGATAACCGAAGTGGTTCCCGGCGATCGCCACCGCCGCCCGGACCCGGCCGGGATCGCTCCCGGCGAGTTGCAGGACCGAGTAGCCGCCGCGGCTGATGCCAAAGGCGCCGATCCGTCCCTCGTCGACCTGGGGCCTCGAGGCCA
>DATEEG010000336.1:0-4767 GCA_035281305.1 Acidimicrobiia bacterium
AAGCCGGGGGCGACGCTCGTGAACATCGCCCGCGGGGGTCTGGTCGACCATGACGCGCTGGCCAAAGCCCTCTCGTCGGGCCGGATCGGCCGCGCCGCCCTCGACGTCACCGATCCCGAGCCGATCCCGGTGGACCACCCGTTGGTGTCGCTGCCCAACTGCATAGTGATTCCCCATCTCGGTTCGGCGAGCGCCCGGACCCGGCTGGCGATGGCCACCCGAGCAGTAGAAAACCTGGTCGCCGGGCTCGACGGCCAGCCGCTGCGCTGGTGCGTCAATCCCGAGGTGTATCGGGTCTAGTCGGCGTCGTCGGACCGCGTATTCCCCCGGTCGTTCTTGGCCCCGAGTCGTTCGACCACCGGCAACAATCCGAATAGGACGATCAGCGCCACGACTGTGGCCGTCGTCGCCAGGGCAAGCATTCCGAACCCGGCGGCAACACCGATCCCCGCCACCGTCCACATGCCGGCCGCGGTGGTGAGCCCTTTGATGCTGTCACCCGCCCGGAAGATGGTTCCGGCTCCGATGAAGCCGATGCCGGAGACCACCTGGGCGGCCATCCGGGTCCGATCGACCCCCAGTTCAGCTCCCACGATGGTGAAGAGAGCCGCCCCCATGCCCACCATGATGTGCGTGCGGAGGCCGGCGTCGCGTTTGTTGAATTCCCTCTCGAAGCCGATCAGGCCCGACAGGCCCGCCGCGACCAGAAGGTGCAAGAGATTCGGTCCGAAATCCATCGTCGGACAGTACCCGCGCTCGCGATCGAAAAGAATTCAGCCTTGTTGAGGTTGGACGACGAGGAGGACGCCATCGTCGAGTTCAACGGCCGCGAAGGTGTCGACCATCAGGTTCGAGATCCCGAGGCTGGTGCCGGGGCCAAGCTCCGCGTTGGTCAGCGGCCATTTCAGTCCAAAGGTGCGGACTCCCCGGGCCGGTCCGCCGTAGGGGAGGAGGCTTACCACGTCACCGGGTGAGCCCGACAGCTCGATGCGATGGCGGACCACGTGGATCACCGCGCCGCCCGGCAGCCAGGTCAAGTCGAGGCTCGAGTAGGCGGGGGCGGTCAGCAAGGCTGCGTTTGCCAGAAAGTGGTCGATACGTCCGCCTGCTCCACCTATGACGAAAACCCGCAAGGGCTTCTTCCTGGCGGCGGCATCGAGGGCAATCGCGAGATCCGTCGCGTCCTTGTCGGTGGGGTGCCGCTCGATTTCGGCGGCCACCCCGAGTCCGTCAGCCGAGATCGAGTCGAGATCGCCGACCAACAGATCGACCGGGACCCCCAGGCGACGAGCATGGTCGAACCCGGAGTCCGCCGCGATCACATAAACACCCTTCGGCAGTCCGTCCAGCACGGACGCGGGTGGGGGATCGCCCCCCACAAAAACAACGATCGTCTCACCCAAGGACCCACGACCCTTCTTCGCCTGCCGCCTTCTGTCTCCCGTTCGTCTGCTCCAAATGACAAAATCGACTTACCCACAGAAACGCGGGTAAGGTCTCTACTTCAAGTAGACGTCTAACCATGAGAAAACCTCCCCGTACCAGTGAAGTGATGGTTGAGGGTTGAGGATCCAGTGGTTCTCCGATGGGTAATAGACCAGGCGGGCCGGGACTTCCTTGGCTTTCAAGACGCCATAGAGTTCGAGACCCTGCGTGAGAGGAACCCGAAAGTCCCTTTCACCGTGGATGACCAGGGTGGGGGTGTTGTAGCCCGAGGCATGGGACGAGGGGCTATATCGCTCGACGCGGGAGCGGTCCTCGAAGATCTCCGAGCCATAGGCGAGGGCCCGACCGCCGGTGATGTCGGAGGCGTACATGCCACCGAAGTTGGTGACCGCGGCGTGGGCGACGGCGCAGGCGTAGCGATCGGTTTGGCCAGTGATGAAGGCGACCAGGTAGCCGCCGTACGAGCCGCCAGCCACGGCCATTCGGGCCTCGTCGACCAGACCGCGGCCGACCAGGAGGTCGGTCGCGGCCTCGATGTCTCGATAGGGCTTGTCTCCCCAGGCACCCTGGATCGAGGAGGTGTAGTCGGCACCGAACGATGTGGAGCCGTGGAAATTGACCATGGCGACCAGGAAGCCGCGGGCGGCAAACGACTGGGCATGCCACCGCCACTGCCACCCATCGGTAAATGCGCCGTGGGGGCCTCCATGGATGAGATGGACCAGCGGCGGCGGTTCGCTCGCACGATCAGGACCCGGGGGGTGGATCAGGAACATCTGTACCGGCTCGCCGTCAGCTCCGGCGAAGGTGAGGTCCTCCGCCACGCCCCAGGCGATGCCCTCGAGGAGGCTGGATGCAAAATCTGTCAGGGGCACCAGCTCCCCGCCGGCGCCGAGCCTGACCACCTCGGGTGGCTGGACCAGGCTGTGTCTCAGAAGGAAAACCGTGCCGTCGCCGTCGACGACGGGGGACGTGAGGCTGCCGCCCAGCGCGATCGGCTCGAGGGCCGGTTCCACCCCGGTCAAGCGGAACAGGTGGGAGTAGCCCGAGTCTTCGGCGACGATCAGCAGATCTCCGCGTCCGTCGAACTCCCATTGATCGGCCGACCGATCCCATCCGGGCGCCAGCCTCGTGTGGTGGGCGGCTGATCGATCGAACAGCCCGAGCCGGATCGGGTCGCCGTAATAGTCGGGGACGACCTGGAACCCGTAGGCGATGGTGGCGCCATCTGACGAGTACCGGGGCCGGTGAACCTGAACGACGCCTTCCGGCGTGAGGTCCAACTCGTTTCCGGTCTCGAGATCGAGTTCGTAGAGGTGGCGCCGGATCCTTTGATGGGGAGGCTGGGACGAATCAGCCACGAAGGCAATGTGGCTGCCATCGGGGGAGATGGCGAAGCTATCCAGCGGATCGTCGGTGTTGGGCCAGCTCCACCATCGGGACGAGTTCGGGGTCAGGTCGGTGAGTTGGCCGGTTTCGACGTCCACCCGGAACAGATGTGGCACTTCGCCGGTCGTCAGCCATGAGTCCCAGTAGCGATAGATCACGTCTTCGGTGGCGTGCACCACGAACTTTTCATCCTTGCGACGAGCGAGTTCGCCGGCCGTGGCTTCAAGGTCCAGATGCCCTTTGAGCACGTACGCCAGTACCACGAGGCTCCGGCCATCAGGCAGCCATCGACCCCCGAGCGCCCCCAGGGGAAACGAAGTCAATGGCTTGGTCGAGCCGGGTTCAGCGAGAGCCCCCAAGTCGGAGACATAGATCTGCTTGACCTTGTCCTCACCGATCGAAGCGACGAAGGCGAGTTTGGTTCCCGAATGGTCGACGGCCGGCTTGGAGGCGTTGAATTCGCCGACTGTCAGCGGTTGGCGGGAACCATCCTGGTCGACCAGCCAGATCTGACTGCGACCGGTGTTGGCGGCGATGTCGTAGGTGGTGACCGGCACGACTACGCGGCCTCTGCCGGCCGTGACCGGAGCCGCCACCCGGGGCAAGGTCCACAAGATTTCGGGTGTGATCGTCAGCGCCACCATCCGGACCATAACCACCCCGACGCCAACCGCCCGAGCGGTTGCCTTCCGGCTAGGAGTGGGGCGCCCAGCTGGCGAAGCGGCCACCGGAGACCCGGGTCGTGCCGCCGCCGACGACGTCGTAGACGACGATGCTGCCGCCGTTTTCACCATCAACCGGCAGTACGAAGCTGGCACCATCCGGTGCCCACAGGGTCAGGACCCGGCTGTATTGATCCCAGAAGGGGAGATACGAGCTGATCATCTCCTGAGTAGGAAGGACTTCTTCGTACCTCTCCACCGAGCCCGCCTCCCAGATCTGGGGGATCAAGGCGGTCCCTTCCGGATTCACCGTCATGAACAGGAGCTTTTCGCCGGATGGAGACCACTCGAAGGCCACGACCCCGTCCTCGTCGACCGATTCCGGTTCTCCGCCCTCGATCGGAACGACGGACAGAGACCCGAGGATCGGAGCATTGGCGGTATCGGTGTACGCAAGCATGCCTCCATCGGCGGAGGCGGAGAAGAAGGTGCCACCGTTGACAGGAGCGATGACCACCGGTTCCCCCGAATCTCCCGACACCGCTACCCCTCCGAGATCGCCACCGGTCGCAATCAGCAGGCGGCCGTCGGCGAGAAACTGCGGTGCCTGGAACAAGCCGGCCACCGTGGAAAGCGGTGTCCGGTTTCCTTCGAGATCGACGAAGCCGAGGAATGTCGAATCGACGTGGACCGCCAGGCGAGATCCGTCCGGTGCCCAGTCGAGGTAGTAGGGCGCCCCTTGGTCGACGAGCCGGGCCGTGCCAGCCGCGACATCGACCAGACCCATGGCCACGCCGGAGCCGTCGGGGGAGTTCCCGAGGTAGGCCACATGGTCGCCCGCGGGGCTCCACGCGTAGAAGAAGGGAACGGTGCCGCCATCAATTCGTCTTTGTCCCTCGGTGTTGCCCATCGCAATGACTGCGGCGCCCGCCGCGGCGTCGACCTCCGTCCACACCGCCAGACGACCATCCGGTGCCCAGGTCGCCTGGGAGACGCGGCGATCGGGATCCGCGGCTACGAGTTCCACGGTGTCGCCGTCGGTCGAGATGGCGTTGACGGCGTGGTCGTCGGTCACGACGAGCAGCGGCGGGAGCGCCGGCGAAGATGTACAGGACAAGACAAGCCCGAGAGTGCCGAACAAGAAGAACCGTCGACTCATGCGCCGATGGTATGGCGCCGGCCCCCTCTAGGCGACGGCGATTCGACCTCGGCAGCCCGGCTCCGGCGGGTTTGAGGATTCTGCCGCAAATTTGGCCCGCCACGATCACCC
>DATEEG010000337.1:0-3844 GCA_035281305.1 Acidimicrobiia bacterium
CTTCTGGATCTACAACCTGGACAGCAAATACCTGGGACTTGTCGTCAACAATCTCTACCGGGTCGACGTCTTCGTCGGCCCTGTAAAGGGCACAGTCGACAACTGGGCCGTCCTCCAGCCTGTGAAATAGCGAACGGATTCGAACCACAGGGCCATCGCCGGAGGCCCGTGAGGACTACGAACCCATGCCGTCCCTTCTCTCCCGGAGAAGGGACGGCATGACTGTGCTCGGGCAGCCTTGGTTAGCCCATTACGTCACCGGGTACGTTGCGGCATACCCACGAAGGGAGCAAATGTGGCCAAGCTCACAGCCAAACAACGGGCGAAGCTTCCGTCCAGGAAGTTCGGGCTGCCGGAAAAGGCGCAGTCCGCCCAAGCCAAGAAGGAGTCCGGTAACTATCCGATTCCAGACAAGGACCACGCGATCAGCGCCAAGAGTCTCTCTCGAAAGCAGCGCAAAGCCGGCAACCTGACCAAAGATGAGTTCGAACGGATCAACCGGAAAGCCGACAAAGTCCTCTCAGAGGACAACTGAAAAAAGATTCAGGAAACCCTGACTGCTCCGGTTCGGCGGGGTCGGACCGCCCGGCTGGCTCGAACCGATCTTGATAGCGCCTCGACCGCACTCTCGGCTTCGTCACCGTCGGTGAAGAACGCAAAGAGGGACGGACCCGAGCCCGACATTGCGACAGGCCGCTCCCAGGTGTCTCGCAGTTCGGCGATCCAGTCCCCCAGTTCGGGCCTCAACGACATCGCGGCAGGGGTGAGATCGTTGCGGAACGGGCCGTGCTCACGCAGGGACGGTGGCAGGGCCCGGCCGTCGAGAGCTGGACCGATCGGTTCGTCGAGCCGGTCCCAGGCCTGATACACGTCGGCCGTCCGCAACTCGAAATCGGGGACCGCTATCGCCAGGGCCCATGACTCGTTGTCGATCCTCGCCTTGGTGATGCGCTCTCCGTATCCCTCGATCCAGGCCGTTCCGCCGACCAGGAAGAAGGGGACGTCGGCACCGACGCCAGAGGCCGTTTCGGAGACAAGGTCGACCGACGCGTTTCGCATTGCCGCCAGGGCGAGCATCGCGGCAGCCGCGTCGCTCGAACCTCCCCCCAGTCCGGCGGCGACGGCTATGGATTTGGTCAGTTTGATGTGAAGGCTGGGCCGGTCTTGGTCGAGCTTGTGGCGAAGGGCCGTCACCCCTTTCCACACGAGGTTCTCGCCATCGTCCGGGAGCTCGGCACCATCGATCTCGAGGTGGTCTTCGTCGCCCTCCTCAACGTCCAAGAGGTCGCACCATTCGACGGCCTGAACCATCGACCGCAGCGGGTGCATGCCGTCGCTTGCGGGAGATCGAAGCTCGAGGCTGAGGTTGACCTTGGCAGGAGCTTCCCAGATCAAGGGATTGCCCCGGCCAGGCGCAAAAAGTCGGCGGGAGACAGATCCTCGGCTCGTTTGGTCGGGTCGATCCCCGCGAACTTGAGCAGGCCCTCGGCATCTGGGAGGATCACGGAAAGCGAGCCTCGGAGCATCTTCCTTCGTTGCCCGAACCCGGCGGCCGCCAGCTCAATCGCTCTGGCCGCGCCGGGCGGGGCGTCCTTGCGGACCACCCGTACCACAGCGGAGTCCACCTGCGGTGGTGGATAGAACACGTGAGGCGGAACCCGGAAAGCGATCTTCAGGTCGGCGTGAAGGCCGGCCACGACGCTGGGCAGGCCATAGGCACGTGAACCGGGCGGAGCCACCATTCGCTGAGCCACCTCCAGTTGGACCATGACAGTCATTTCGGTGATCGATGGAACCAGGCGGAGCCAATCCAGCACGAGTTGCGTGCCGATTTGATAGGGAAGGTTGGCCACCACCTTCCACGGTCCAACGCCCAACAACTCCCGATAATCGACTGCGGACGCGTCGAGGAAGAGCAGGTTCACCGATAATCCCGCCATCGTTTCCTCCAGGACGGGCCGAAGCTGCTCGTCCACCTCGATAGCGGTGACTTCTCCCCCGGCCGCCACCAGCTGACGAGTCAGGGTCCCGGTACCGGGGCCTATCTCCAGCACCCGATCACCGCTGTTGATTCCAGCAACCGCGACGATTCTCCTCGTCAGGTTGGGGTCCGCCAGGAAGTGCTGGCCGAGCGAGGTCCGCGGTCTGAGGCCGTGTCGTTGCAGGAGTTCCCGCATCTCCTTGAGAGTCTGGGCCGTCACGGCGACCCTTCGACGAAGACAGTGCGGGCATTGCGGGTGGTCTGTTCGGCCACGTCTTCCACCGGGATCGACCAAACCCGGGCCAGCGCCGCTCCCACGAACTCCACCCAGGCCGGTTCATTCGCTTCCCCCCGATGCGGGGGCGGAGCGAGATAAGGGGTGTCCGTCTCCACCAGGGCCCGGCTCGGAGGCACCAGTTCGGCACCAAGACGGACCGTCGCGCCCGATTCGAAGGCAACCGGTCCGGCAAACGAAAACCAGCACCCGAGATCGAGGAACCGCTTGGTCCAGCGGGGACCGCCTGTCCAGCAGTGGAGGACGGTCGATGTACCGACACCATGCTCGGAGATCAGTTCGTGGACCCTGGCAAAAGCATCGCGGCAATGGACGACGATTGGCTTGTCGTGATCGACCGCAAGGCGAATTTGGGCTACGAAAGAGGCCTCCTGGGCGACGGGGTCGGAGAGATTCCGATAAAAGTCCAGGCCGGTCTCACCCACCGCCGCCACGCTGGGAATCATGGTGCTGAGCTGGTGGCGCTGGTCTTCCCACTGATCGGCTTCGTGAGGATGGAGCCCGGCCGTGGCGACCAGGCGATCCGGGTAGGCCAGGGCCAGTTCAATCGCACCCTGGGAGCTGCCGGCATCGATGCCGGGCACCACCATCCACGGCACTTCGGTGGCGCGGGCAAGGAGCTCTTGGGGCGGACGACCGTCAAGCTGAAGGTGACAGTGTGTATCGAACCACCGCAAGTTGGCGAGGGTAGCGGTCCTGCGCTTCCCAGCCCGGGGAGGTAATGTCGGATGGGTCCCGCGTCACCCGGAGCAACAGGCTTGGAATCTGGAATCGTTCGCAAGATCGACGACCTCGGCCGCATCGTGATCCCGGCTGAAACCCGGCGCCTCTTCAACATCCGGGAAGGCGATCAGTTGCTCATCAGCATCGAGGGAACCGGAATTGTCTTGCGCAAGCTCGAGAGCACATGTGCTTTCTGCGGCCGGACCGAGGACGTCTCCGCCTACAAAGGCAAGGGGATTTGCGGGGATTGTCGGAGCGGCCTGGCGGGTTGAGAAGACGGAAGGCGGAAGGCGGAAGGCGGAAGGCGGAAGGCGCCAACAGGATTCCATCTTCCCGTCTGCCTCGATAGGTTCGATCTGTGGAGTGGGGAACCTTTGCAGCCGGGGATTGGTCATCGCCTCCTGTCTTGATCGCCCGTACGTTTCATGAACGTACGAGAGGTCTGATCCCGGCGACGCCTGGCCTTGGGATGCTGATCCGGGGTAGGTCGGTGCACGGGTTGGGGATGAGGGAGCCTTTGCTGGCGATCGGGCTCGATCGCGAGCGACGGGTCGTCGGGGTTCGGACCCTGCATCCCCGGCACGTTGTGTTCATTCGTAACGCTCGCCACATCATGGAACTGCCGATCGGGACCCTCCCGCCGCCGCGAGGTGTTGTCCTAACGTGGGAGGGTGGCGGGTCGGTTGGTCATCTGTGCAACACCCATCGGCAACCTGAGTGACGCCTCCCCCCGACTCGCCGAGGCGCTCGGCAGCGCCGACCTCATCCTGGCTGAGGACACTCGTCGGTCAGCGACCTTGCTCAAATCGCTCGGAGTCGACAAGCCCCTTCGTTCCTATTTCGCC
>DATEEG010000338.1:0-23977 GCA_035281305.1 Acidimicrobiia bacterium
GATGTGAATCATGCCCTTGCGAGTGCGGGCGACCACGGTCGGACCGGCGTAGATCCCCACTGCCTCCTCGCCTCGATTCGCCTCGAGAGTGAGGACCCGGCGGCCCGCCTTTGTCGCCGCGTTGGCGGCAGCGATGCCCGACTCGCCCTGGCCGATGACCACGACGTCACAAAAGACCGATTCGACCGGAACCTCGTGTTTCCGCCCTTCGCCGGGAAGCGGCGGCTCCCCGTCGCGGGGATGAGCAGTCACCACCATCCCTTGAGCGGCCGGGACCTGGCAGGTCCGCACGTAGGAGACCCCGTCCACGGTTGCGACGCAGTACGGACAGTCCCCGGCCAGGCAGAGGCAGCCGCCCCCGGTCGGGTGCAGCCCGGCCCGGAGCAGGGAGATCAGGACCGACTCCCCGTCCTGAAACGGCACCTCGTGACCGTCGAAGGTGAACCTCAAGGGACCCTCCCCTTGTTTTGGCGCGACAGAACCGTTCCCTGACCCCATCGCGCCGCGCCAAAACGAGAAGAAGGCCTCAAAACAGGACCACCGTTCTCGCGCCTTCGCCGCGCTGGAGGCGCTCGAAAGCGTCGTCGATGCCGGCGAGGTCGGTGGTGTGGCTGACCGCCCGGGAGAGGTCAACCGTGCCTTCGGCTACCAGCGCGGCCAGGTCGGCAAGTTCGCCGGCAGGGTCACCCGACCCGTAGAAGGAGCCGCGCAGGGTCTTCTCCGAGGAGAAGTCGATGGCGCGAATCACCGCCTCGACCCCTGAGGGCGCGATGCCGACGACGACCACCGTGCCGCCGCTGTCGAGCAGGCGCCAACCCAGCTCGATCGTCTCGGCCCGGCCCACGACCTCGAACACGAAATCGAAGGGGCCGCGGGCGTCCTCGGGCGAAGTGAACTCAGTGGCGCCCTGGGAAAGTGCCAGATCGCGTTTGGCGACCACCGGGTCGATGGCCACGATGCGTGCGGCTCCCGCGATTCGCGCTGCCGCGATCACCTGGAGGCCGACTCCACCGCATCCGATGACGGCGACCCGATCCCCCGCTTGGACGTTTCCGGCGTTGCGCACGGCTCCGAAACCGGTGAGCACGGCACAGCCGACCAGTGCAGCCTGATCGAGCGGAAGAGCATCAGGAACCCTGACCACTCCGGCGACCGGCACGACGGTTGCTTCGGCGAAGGCGCCTACCGCCAGAAATTGCTGCAGGGGTGTGCCGTCGGCCCTTCTCATCCGCGAGGTGCCGTCCAGCATCGTGCCCGCGAAGGCAGCTTTGGACCCCGGCTCGCACAGGTTGGGGTGGCCGCGCAGGCACTGTCGGCATCGGCGGCAGGATGGAATGAAACAGAAAGACACGCGATCGCCGATAGCTACAGACGTCACTCCATCACCGATGGCATCCACCGTCCCCGCCCCCTCGTGCCCGAGGACGGTCGGGAAACGGTGGGCCCCCAGGTGCCCGAGGGCCAGGTGGAGGTCGGAATGACAGACCCCGGCCGCGGCGAGAGAAACGCGAACCTCCCCTGCTTTCGGATCGTGGACTTCGATGTCTTCGAGGTGGCTTCGGGAGTCTGGTGCCAGCCAAACCGCGGCTTTGGTCACGCCACCCTCCATTGTTCCAGCCGGTCAAAATCAGGCTCGACCCCGAGCCCCGGACCGGTCGGAGCGCAAAGGTATCCGTCCCGATCGACCTCGAGGCCGAACGGAAGCATGAAGTCGCGCCTCTCTACCGACCAGGCAGGCGGGTCATACGGAACTTCGAGATATCGAGCGGTGGACATCGCCAGAGCCGCGTGCAGATTCGCCAGCAGTCCGTAACCCGTGGACCATGTGTGGGGCGACCATTCCGCCCCCGCCGCCCGGGCCCACCCGTCCACCATCCGGCACCCGGTGATGCCTCCGGCCAGCACCGCATCGTTCTGGATCACGTCGACACCTCCGGCGGCCAGAAGTTGCCGGGACTCCGGGAGGCACCGAACCATTTCTCCGGCAGCGAGACGCACCGTCGTCTTCTCCCGTAAGCGGGCGTAATCGTCGACGGCGTGAGTGTCGAGGGGCTCCTCCAGCCAGTAGACGCCGACGTCGGCCAGGGCCCTGGCGCATTCGGTGGCCGTGGCGAGGTCCCAGCGGGGAGCCAGGTCACCGGGCATCCTCCACCCCTGGTTGGCATCGACCATGAGGTCGAAGCCCGATCCCACCGCTGCCCGGCATTTCTCCACCACTCTCAGATCGTCGCGCCAGTCGGGCGCATGGAAGCGGATTTTGGCGGCGCCGATGCCGTGCTCTTGCAGCGCCACCATTCGTTCGGCCCGCTCGTCGGGATCTATTCGTTCGCCGGTCGACGCATAAGCCTTGAATCGATCCCGCTCGCCGCCGAGGAGCATCCAGACACTCTGGCCGGCGGCCTTCGCAACGAGATCCCAAACCGCCACTTCGACCGTCCAGTTGCGGCCACCGTGGAAGTCGACGGTCTCACAAATCGCGAACACCGAAGTCGTATCGGTCGCATCCACTCCGACGAGCAGTCTCTGGAGGGTCGCCAGATCGGGAACCGGAGCACCGCCGCAGCTGCCGGAAATGCCCTCGTCGGTGCGGACGGTGACGATCGTCTCCGGGAGGAGCGTGCGTGGAGTCGGGTCCCAGGCGGCCCGAAACGGCGGATCGAGCGGCAGCGCGTAGGAACGACTCTCGATCGAGGTGATCCGCACCGATCAGCCCTTCTGGAGTCTGCGCAGCTCTTCGATGGGAATGTGGCAACGGATGGCGTGGCCAGGTTCCATGTCGATAAGCGGGGGCTCCTGGGTCTCGCAGATCTCGCCGATCTTGCGAGGACACCGGGTGTTGAACACGCAGCCGGACGGAGGGTTGGCCGCCGACGGGATCTCGCCGTGAAGCCTGATGCGGGTATCGCCTTCCACCTCGGCCGAGGCCGAGAGCAAGGCCTCGGTGTAGGGATGATTAGGGCCGCCGAACACCTGCTCGGCATCACCCACCTCCATCAAACGGCCGAGGTAGAGAACCGCTACGCGATCTGCCAGGTAGCGAACCACGCCGAGGTCGTGGGAGATGAACAGATAGGCGACGCCCTTGTCGGCCTGGAGGCGTGCCAGCAGATTGAGGATGGCGGCCTGGACGGAGACGTCGAGGGCCGAGGTCGGTTCGTCACACACGACGAGCTTGGGATCGCCGGCAAAGGCCCGGGCGATGGCGATCCGCTGTTTCAGGCCTCCTGAGAGGTTGCGGGGGCGAACGGTCAAATACTGCGAACCGACCCTGACGGAGGTCAGCAACTCGCTCATCCGCTTGTCGCGCTCCTGGGGCGAAACCCGCAGCAGCTTGGTCATCGACCGACCGATGATCCGCTTGATCGTGTGACGCCGGTTGAGGGCCGAGTCTGGATTCTGAAACACGATCTGGACCGCCCGCACCTGCGCTTCGGGTCGGCCGTCGATACTGGGGGCCATCGCGTCGCCTTCGAGCTCGATGACACTCCCGTGATCAGGTGCCGTCAGCCCGAGCACCAGTCGGGCGATGGTGCTTTTGCCACTCCCCGACTCCCCGACCAGCGCCAGGGTTTCGCCCTCGGCGATCTCGAGGTTGACGTCGACCACCGCATAGACGGCGTGGCCATCCTGATGGAAGGTCTTGGACACACCGTCGATGTCGACGAGCTTGACCGAGTGATCGGCCTTGATGCCCGTGCCTATCGCCGGCACCACCCGCGGCAGGTTCGGGGCGTCCTGGTGAAAGTGGCATCGGCTGACACGCGTGGGAGAAACGTCGTACAGGATCGGTTCCTCTTTCCGGCAAATCTCCTGAACCAGTCCGCAGCGGTCCGCGAAGACACAGCCCGTCGGGATGGCCCCGATCGGTGGAAGAAAGCCCGGAATCGTGTCGAGGGCCCCCCGGTCCTTGGTCACTCCCCGCTGGGGCAGGCATCGCAGGAGACCGACCGTGTAGGGATGTCGCGGTTCGGAGAACAGCTCGTCGGAGGGGCCTTGTTCGACCAATCGGCCGGCGTAGAGGACGCCGACGCGATCGCACATTTTCCGGATGACAGCGAGGTTGTGGGAGATGAAGAGCACCGAGGTGCCGGTCTCGGCGCGGAGCTTTGTGATCAGGTCGAGCACCTCCGCTTCCACTGTGGCATCGAGGCCGGTCGTGGGCTCGTCGAGGATCAACAGCTCCGGCTCGGAGGCCAGAGCCATTGCTATCACAACCCTCTGCTGCATACCACCCGACAGTTGATGCGGGTAGCGGCGCATCACCCGGACCGGGTCCGAGATCTGGACACGTCGCAACGCCTCCCCGGTGCGATCCCGGGCTTCGGACTTCGACGCTCCCAGCAGCCGAAACACCTCGCCGACTTGCTCGTCGATGCGGAGGGACGGGTTCAGTGCGGAACCGGGGTTTTGATAGACCATTGACACGGCCTTGATCCGCAGGCGCCGGAGGTCGTCGTCGCTCATCGTTTGAAGGTCCCGCCCGCCGACCAGGATCGACCCGCCCGAGATGCGCCCGTTGCCCGGCAGGTATCGCATCGCTGCCATGGCGATCGTCGACTTGCCGCAGCCGGATTCACCCACGAGCCCGAACGACTCGCCCGGTTCGACCGCGAACGTCACACCGCGGATAGCCGCGAGCCACTTGCCGGCGACTCGATAGTCGAGTTGCAGGTCATCGACCGCAAGCGCCTTGGTGATCACACTCGTCATTGCTCGAACACCGCCGCGATACCGTCGGACACCAGGTTGACCGCGACGACCAGCGAAGCGATCGCGAGTGCCGGAAACAAGACGGGCCACCAGATACCGCCGTTGAGAAGCGCATAGTGCTGGAAAATCGCGATGCCCCAGTCAGGGGTTGACGGCGAGAGGCCCAAACCAAGGAAGGAAAGGGTGATCACCGTAAAAATCGCGTACCCGAGTCGGACCGTGAACTCAACCAGGATCGGGCCCATGACGTTGGGAAGGATCTCGACGAACATGATGTGGGCGGACGCCTCTCGTCGAAGCCGGGCCGCAGCCACGTACTCGAGTTCCCGCTCGGCCAGCACCGCCGCCCGCACCGTGCGGGATATCACGGGGGTGAAGACCAGGCCGATGACGATGATCAAACCAAGCGTCGAGGGGCCCAGGGCAGCCAGCGCCACCATGGCTGTGATGACCAGGGGAATCGACAAAAACGCATCGATCGCCCGCGAAATGATGTCATCGAGGATCCCCCGGGCGTAGCCGGTTATCAACCCCAGAGCGGTGCCGAGCACCGTCCCGAGCAAGGTTGCGGCGGGGGCGATTATGAGGATCGAGCGGGCACCGGCGATGACCCTTGAGAACACGTCCCGGCCGATCTGGTCGGTCCCGAACCAGTTGGTGGCCGAGGGGGGCAGGTTCTTTCGCAGGATGTCGGCTGCGGTACCTGCCGGGTCATACGGGGTGATCAACTCCCCGAGAATGGCGCAAAGCAGCCAGAAAGTGACGATGGCCGCCCCGACGAGAAACGTCCGGGATCGGAACAGCAGTCCCAGGCGGCGACGCCTGAGGTCATCGGGCGCTTTGAGATCGGTCGAGTCGGTGACCATCCCTACTCAACTCCACCCAGTCGAATCCGAGGATTTAGGAACGAGTAGGCGATGTCGGCGAGCAGGGTCGCAATCAGATACGTGGCGCCCACGACCAGAACCCCGCTCTGCAGCAAGGGGAAGTCCTTCTTCTGGACGGCGGTATAGAGGAGCTGGCCGATGCCCTGGTACGTGAACAGGACTTCGATCGCAACCAGGCCGCCGATCAGGTACCCGATCTGGGTCGCCACTACGGCAATCGTCGGCAACAAGGCGTTTCGCAGCACGTGGCGAACCACGACTTTGCGAGAAGTCAAACCCTTGAGAATGGCGGTCCGGGTGTAATCCGCGTTGAGAGCCTCGACCACTCCGGCCCTGGTGATCCTTGCGATGTAGCCGAACAGAACGAGGACGAGGGGTATGGCGGGGAGGATCAGGTATCGCACCTGGGTCAGCAACCCCGCCCCATCCGGGGGCCGGGCCGTGACGGGGAGCCACTTGAGGACGATCCCGAAGACCAGGATCAGAACAATCCCCGAAACGAACTCGGGGATCACCGTTACCGAGAGGCTCCCCACCGAAACCGTCCGATCGACCCAGGTTCCCTGGCGAAGCCCGGCGATCACGCCGCCGAGAATCGCCAGCGGAACGACGATGACAAAAGCCACGGCTGCCAGCTTGGCGGAGTTCGCCAGAGCCCTCCCCACCAGTTCGGAGACCGGCCGGGAGAAGTTGAGGGAGGTCCCGAGGTCGCCCCGGACGACCCCACCGATCCAGGACAGGTATTGAGTTATGAGCGGACGATCGGTGCCGAGTCTGCCGTTGAGGGCATCCACCGCCTCCTGAGTCGCGAATGGCCCCAGGATCCTCCGGCCGACATCTCCCGGAAGGATCTGCGTGCCGAAGAACACCAACACGCTGAGCACGAACAAAGTGACCAGCGCCAGCAGCACGCGCCGGGTGAGGAATCGAGTCACTTTGGAGACGGAAGACGGAAGGCGGAAGACGAAAGCTCGAAGGAGACCAGACGCCAGACGCCAGACGCCGGACGCCAGACGCGCGAGCGGTGTGTTCTACTCACCACGCAGCACGCACCACCATCTCCTGATTACGGAATAGCGGAACCCGACCGAAGCCGGGCCCACTATGCGATTCATTCAGCTTCCCATGCTCACGCCCTGCATGCGGACGTGTCCCATCGCCGATACCTCGAAGCCCGTGGTGCCCGGCCTCACGGCGGACAGGAAGTAGTAGAAGTAGGGGAAGATGATGGGGCTCTCGTCCAGGAGCAGAGTCTGAATCTGGCCGGCCAGCTGCCTCTGGGTGTCGAGGTCGAAGGCGGCGACGTACTGCTCGACCAGCGTGTCGTAATCCGCATTGGCGAAATGGGCGGCATTCCAAGTGCCATCGCTCCGCAGTGGAGCTCCCAAAAAGACATTCGGGACCCCGCGGTGTCCGTAGTCGGTAATGCCGAATGGCGACGTCAGCCAGAAGTTGGAGTAGTAGGTCCCGGGGTCGGTGAAGTTCAGATTCACGGTGACGCCGATCTCCGCTGCCGCGCTCTGGATCAGCTGTCCGAGGGTTGGCATCTCGAATCCGTTCCAACCCGCCAGCTCGACTGTGAATCCGGACGCGCCGGCGGCGTCGAGCAACGCCTGAGCTTGCGCCAGGTCCTGAGCCCGCTGTGCCACCGAGGTATCCGTCGACGGAAACACCGGGGCGAAGGGATGGTCGTTGCCGATGTCGGCCTTGCCGTTGAACAGACCGGTGACGATGTCCTCCCGATTCAAGACGAGGGCCATCGCTTGCCGAACCCTCTTGTCGGTGAACGGCTCCATGTCGGTGGCCATGTGGATCTGGCGGTGGACCGACGCCTGGGTCTCGACCACCTGGGTGTTGGCATCGCTCAACAGGGCCAGGCCGTTCGCAACCGAGAAGTGGCTGATCGTGTCGATCTCTCCGCCCTGGAAGGCTGTGATGAGTGCGGGCTCGTCGGCGAAGAAGTGCATCTCGATCCGGTCGGGCCCGACGTTGCCGACGTCCCAATAGTCGGGGTTCTTCACGAACGAAGTCATCACACCCTGCTCGAAGTTCTCGAGCTTCCAGGCACCGGTGCCGACGAAACTCTGCTCGTAGGCTCCCTCGGCGTAGCTCTCCCAGAACGAGGCAGGGAGAATGATTGCGTTGTAGTTGTCGGAGCTGACCTGATAAGGAAAGTTCCCGTTGGGGGCATCGAGGGTGAACTCGACCGTGAAATCGTCGACCGCCCGGGTATTGCCGGGCGAAAGCACTCCGGCGAAAGCCGACGCAGCGTTGCCCGGAAGCACCCCTTCGATCGAAGCGACCACATCGGCGGCGGTCATTTCGTTCCCGTCGTGGAACAAGACGCCTTCCCGGAGGCGGAAGGTCCACACGGACCCGTCGTCGTTCGGTTCCCATTCCTCGGCGAGGACCGGACGAAGGCTGAGGTCCGAGGCGGAGAAAGCGAGATACTCACCCGACTGTCCGAGCACCGCCAGTCCGCCTTCGTCGGCGGTAGTGAGAGGATCGATGGCACCGGCCGGCGCCACCAGGCCATTGCGTACGGTGAGCGGACCGGCGGCGGCCGCCGTAGTCGTCGTGGCGCCCGCCGCGGTGGTGGTCGTCGTCGAGGCCCCGGCCGCGGTGGTGGTCGTCGTCTCGGTTTCCGGTGAGGCGCAACTCGCCAGAACCCCGAGGAGAGGCAGACTCATCCCCACCACAGTTCCCCGGCGGATGAACTCCCTCCGGCTGATCTTGCCCGCCGAGTATTCGTCGATGAGATGATTCTCAATTGGGGTACTGCGGCGCCTGATTGCGTCTACGCGACGCTGGCGTTCCTTCATCGTCAGCTCCTTCAGAGTTCCGACAGTGCTGCCACTCGAAAGAACCGGGACCCAGCCACAAACCTTGAACGTCATTCCCCGGACGGGTGGGCGTTCCTCCCAGCGACCTGAGCGACGATACCGATTGATCGCTTGCAATGTCAACGAAACTCACCCACAGTCGAACGTCCCCAGGGGGAGGTCCGCATGACAGGTTCCGTATACTGAACGAGGTACCCCCTATGGCACCTGAGCTGCTCAACGCGACCGGCCTCTACATCGACGGCGAGTGGCGTGCCCGCCCGAGCTCAGAGCCGGGCTCGGGACATCCTGCGCTCGACGTCCACGACCCGGCAACGGGTCAGCTGGTCGGTTCGGTGGTCGCCGCCGGCCGCCGGGATGTCGACGATGCCATAGCCGCCGCCGCCGGGGCCTTCCCGGGTTGGTCGAACAGACCACCCGATCAGCGCGGTGCCTTCTTGCGATCGGCGTATGCGATGGTGGTCGACCGATCACGCGAACTTGCCCGCATCCTCACCCTCGAGCAAGGCAAGCCCCTCGAGGAAGCCCAGGGAGAAGTGCTCTGGGGTGCCGAGTTCCTTCTGTGGTATGCCGAGGAGATCCGGCGCCCTGGTGGGGAGATCCTCGCCCCCAACTCGCCCAACCAGCGTCTCATCACCCGCCGCCGGCCCCGGGGTGTAGTGGCCTGCATCACCCCCTGGAACTTTCCCTCGTCGATGATTCTGCGAAAGGTCGCACCAGCCATCGCCGCCGGGAACACGGTCGTGGTCAAGCCGGCCGAGCAGACTCCGCTGTCGGCGGTTGCCCTCTTCGAGATCCTGAATGAGGTGGGCCTTCCCGCGGGGGTGGCCAACCTTGTCTGCGGAGACCCCGAGGTAGTCGGGACCGCCCTCACTTCCTCACCTCTGGTACGCCAGATCTCGTTCACGGGATCTGTCGAAGTCGGCAAGATCATCCTTCAAAAAGCTGCGGCCACGATGGCCAAGGTCAGCCTGGAACTCGGTGGAAGCGCCCCCGCCCTGGTTTTCGCCGATGCCGACCTGGACCTGGCCGCCGACAAACTGTCTTTCTCGAAGTTTCAGGCGACCGGCCAAACCTGCATCGCCGTCAACAGGATCTACGCAGAGCGCTCGATCGCGGACGAGTTGGGGCGGCGCCTCGCCGAGCGGGCGAAGGGGCGCAAGGTCGGCAATGGGCTGGAGTCGGGAATCGACGTGGGCCCGCTGATCGATCGAAGAGCGGTTTCCAAAGTTCGCTCCCACCTCGATGACGCCGTCGCCCGCGGTGCCCGGGTCCTGGCGGGCGGCGGTACTCCGGACGGCCTCGACCCGGATCGTTTCATGGACCCGACGGTGGTCGTCGATGTGTCGCCCGACTCGTTGCTCGCCCGGGAAGAGACCTTCGGACCGGTGGCTCCGGTCATTCCCTTCGACGACGAACAGCAGGCGCTGGCTATGGCGAACGGCACGGATTATGGCCTCGCCGCCTACCTCTTCACACGCGACCTCGGGCGAGCGTATCGGGTGGGTGAGAGCCTCGATTTCGGAATGGTGGCCATCAACGATGGCGCCCTCGGGTGGGTACAAGCGCCATTTGGAGGCGTCAAGGGCTCCGGCGACGGACGCGAAGGCGGTCGCTGGGGACTGGAGGAGTTCCTCGATGTCCAATATCTCAGCTTCAACTTCTGACGCCCGCTCGCCGGGAGTCCAGGCCGCGCTGAGCGTCCTCGAAGCCATCTCGGCCCACGGGCCCCAGACACTGGCCGACCTGTCTTCCGAACTGGGAGTCGCCAAGAGTTCGTTGCACCGGGTATGCCGGATCCTCACCGAACGATCCTGGATCTACCGCCATCCCGACGGACGGTTCGATCTGGGAATCCGCGCGATCGGCATGGGGGCCCGTTCGATGGAATTGCCGATCGTGACCGCCTTCCGAGGGGTTGCCGCCGAGCTGCTCACCAAACACGACGAAACGGTGTGCCTGGCCATCGTCGACGGTGAAGACTCGGTCTACGTTGCCCTCGAGGAAACGAGCCAGCCGGTCAGGCTCGTCACAAGCGTGGGCCGGCGGACCCCCGCTTTTGCCTCCGCCAGCGGCCGTGTCTTCCTTGCCAGCCGGACGCCCGAAACCATCTCCTCGGTCTATGCCGGACGCGCCCTCGTCACCCCGACCGGGCGCCGTCTCAATGGCGTGACCGAGTTGTCCGGGATTCTCGCCGAGGTTCGGGCCCGGGGCTATGCCGAGAACGACGGCGAGACTGCCGAAGGGCTATACACGATTTCGGTTCCGGTCACCAACGAGGCCGGAGCGGTGCTGTCCTCTCTAACCATGTGCGTCCCGACCTCACGCGCCACCGGCAGCCGCCGCCGGCAGATGGCGGCCGACATGGTCGTCGCCGGCGTCCGCCTGTCGGAGATGGTCAATTGGCTCCCCGCCTGGAACGCTACGCGGCCCGAGCCTTCGAAGCCTTACCTGTTCGAAGGACCCCCGAGCCTGGACCAGCAGATCGAAACTCCGGTGACGAGGCCTCTAGTGAGCGAGGCCGGATGAGACCGAGTTTGTAAGGTCTCGAACCGCATGCCAGACCTTGGCCGATCCATAGTCCCAATACTTGGTTCGCTCGACGACGATCGAGCGGTTGCCCATGACCCCGTCGGGAAGGACGCCATTGTGGATCCGAACGGTGCGGTAGTAGAGAGGGGACAGTTCCCGGGCGGCCCGGGCATGGGCCTCGCTGGCCCGCCAGGTTTCCCGGTCCTCGGCCACATTGTGCAGCACCAGGTTCGCCCAGTTGCCGTCGGCCAGTTCCATCGACGAGTAGCTCAATATGCCCGGATACTTCTGGAACTCGAGGACGATCTCGAAGTTGGCCTCCTCCAGCGGGGTGCTGTCGCGTTCCAGATGCCGCTCTCCGAAGAACCCGACAAGCTGGGCCGAACGCCGATTGTGAAGACTCATCCCGTCGCAGATCACGACGCGCCGCTTGAGATCGTGAACCACCCACTCGATGGGAAGATACGGGACGATCGTCAGACGACCCGAGTCCATGCGGGTCAAGAGCCCCCGCAAATCTTCGAGCATGTATCCGAGAATTGCCAGGTCACGCGGATAGAGCCCCGGCGAGGTGAAAGGACGTCGGGCCACAGATTGATCGGCGGCGAGGACTCTGGCTTCCATCGGGATGATGATGAGGTTATCTTCGGCACGCCGGGAGGGACGACATGAGCCTGATATTGAGGACTTGGCTCTCTCCCATCCAGAACAAGTTCTTCCAGGCGACCTGGGACTGGCTGGCTGCCAATTCCAACCTGGATATCCGCCAGGAAGACCTGGCTGTCGGGCCCGGCGATCCCGACGTCGTGTTCATGTGCGGGCTGCCGACCGGCCGGCGCCTCGATCGTCACGAGCCGTTGGTGGCGCCAGTGCTGGCCCAGGAGCGCTACGGCGGACGTCCCCTCTACTTTTCCGACCTCGTGGCACGGGCCGGAACCGCCGGGCCGCCCGAGCCTTCGTGGAGGATCGCCTACAACGACTCGGAGTCGTTCTCGGGATGGGTGGCGCCGCGCTGGGGTCTGGCTGCCCTCGGGCTGGAACCCCAAGCAATGACGTGGGTCGTGACCGGTTCGCACCTCGGGTCTCTCGAATCCGTCTCGAAGGGAACGGCCGATGCCGCCGGAATCGACTCGATGGTGCTGGACCTCGTCAGCGGTGATGCCGCCCCGGCAGCCGGCCTCGTCACCATCGAGAGCTTCGGACCGTGGCCGGCTCCACCGGTCTCGACATCGGTCGGAATGGATCCCGCGGTCAGGGCCGAAGTCGCCGGCGTCCTGACTTCGATGCACGAGGATCCCGGCGGCGCCCACCTGCTCGGCTCCTGGGGAGTCGAGCGGCTGGCGTCGGTGGATCCTGCCGACTACGAGCGTTTAGCCCTCTTTGCGGCCCGGGCGGCCGGCCGGTGACATGAGGATCAATAGCCAATGACGACTCTCTGGAATGTGAGGCTCATCGACGGCCTCGAAGTGCGATCGGCAATTTCGATGATCGTCGAAGGCGGGCGAGTGGCGTCGATCGAACCGGCGGAGGGTTCGGGACCACCACCGGGCGCAGTCGACCTCACCGGTCGGACGGTCGTGCCGGGGCTGATCGACGCCCATTGCCATTTCATGTCAGATCTCGAACGAAGCCCCGGTTTCGGTCCTCCGCCCCACCGCCACGGCGAGCCCCCTCGCCCCCGCGAGCTCGGCTATTTCGTGCTGGCGGCCGCGGCCGAGGCAATCGTCAGGTCAGGCTTCACCACGATTCGTGATGTTGGAAGCTACGACGACGAAGCTCTGGCAGCGGGCATGGCCGTCGATCTCGGCATAACTCCGGGACCGCGCATCTTCTCCTGCGGCCGCATCATCTCCGCCACCGCCCCGAGTGGGGCGATCTTCGGCACGATGTATCGTGAAGCCAACGGTCCCTGGGACATGCGGGAGGCGGTGCGAGAGCAGATCCGGCGCGGGGCCGACTTCGTGAAGTTCATGGCGACCGGCGCTCGCTCGGTAGTGGACGAAGACCCCGAGCCGGCCCAGATGACCCTGGAAGAGATGGCTGCCCTCGTCGACGAAGCTCATCGAATGGGAAAACGCGTCGCCGCCCATGCCGAGGGCCTCCACGGGACCAGGTGGGCCATCGAATCCGGAGCCGACACGATCGAACATGGCCTTTCCCTTCACCGTGAACCGGCCCTTCTCGACAGCATGGCATCGAGAGGCGTGGTCCTGGTGCCGACCCTGTCGACCTTCCACGATCTGGCCGAACGGTTCGCCACCGAGTTCGCGGTTGCCCTGGTCGACCAGGCGAAGCGACAACTCGAAGAGGCCTACCGAACGGTCGAGGCGGCTCGCCGGGCCGGTGTGACGATCGCGGTCGGCTACGACAGCGGCCCGCCCGGCGCGTCGGCTCAGGAGATCCTGCGCTTGAGCGAAGCCGGCCTCGGATCCCTCGAAGCGATCGCCGCTGCCACAACCGGCGGAGCCGCCGCCCTGGGCAGGGCCGATCTGGGAACGCTCGCCCCCGGAGCTTGGGCCGACCTCATCGTCGTGAAGGGACGTCCCGACGAAGACCTCGGGCTCCTCGCCGACTCCGACAACTTCGAGTTCGTCATGAAAGACGGAAAGATCGTCAAATGAGCGGACGTGTAGTCATCGTCGGTGCCGGCATCGTCGGATCGGCCACGGCCTATCACCTGGCACGACTCGGCTGGACCGACATAGTCCTGATCGACCGGGGAGATCCCATCGAGAATCCGGGATCGACCTCGCACGCCCCGGGCGGGGTCGTGGCTTTGTCCCACAACAAGCTGCTCACGCAGCTGGCGGTTTACTCGAGCCGCCTCTATGCGTCTCTCCGGCCGTTCTCGACCGAACGCAGGATGGTCAACCGGCTTGGCACTCTCGAAGTGGCGATCTCGACGGACCGGATGTCCGACCTCGTGAGGCTTCACGGCGAGTCGCTCAGCTTCGATACCAGGGCTGACATTCTCACTCCCGCGGAGGCCGCCGGGGTGCTGCCCTACCTGGACCCCGCGGCCATGGTGGGGGCCCTCCTGGTGGCCGAGGGCGAGGTCGTCGCGGGTGCCCACGTCAGCGGCGCCTTCCAGAGAGACGCAGCCGCCCTCGCCCCCAATTGGCAGGTCATGGGCGACACCGAAGCGACCGACATCGACGTGCACAACGGGAGGGTTCGGGCGGTCATGACCTCGAACCCGGATCATCCTCGTCTTGACTGCGACTACGTCGTGATCGCCACCAACGTCTGGGCACCGCTCCTCGGCGACCGGCTCGGCGTTCCGATTCCATTGATGGGTTACGAGCACCAGTATCTCGTCAGCGGACCTCTTCCCGAACTCGACCGGTTCGACCCCGGAAAGCCCGACGACGAGATCGTCTATCCCTCCGTCCGCGAGCTCGATACCTATCTCTACTTCCGCCAGCACTGGAACACGTTTGGAATCGGCAGCTACCGCCACGCTCCCCGTCCGGTCCCGGCCCATCTGCTAGGGAACAGCGCCATCCATCCTTTCACCCCCGACGACTTCGAGGGCGAGCCCTGGGACAAGTCCCGCCGGCTGTTTCCGTTCCTCGATCAGACCGACTTCCACTCCTATCCGAAGCGGATCAACGGGATCTTCGCGTTTCCGGTCGACGGGATGCCGGTCGTTGGCCCCACCGTCATCGAGGGTGCCTGGGTCGCCGCCGGATCCTGGCTCACCCATGCGGGCGGGGTCGGCAAGACCGTGGCCGAGTGGATGACCGACGGGGACACGGAATGGGATGTTCGTCAGATGGACGTCAACCGGTTTCACGCCTTCCAGACGACCCCGCGGTTCATCGAAAAGGTCTGCAACAAGAACTACGCCGAGATCTACGACATCATCCACCCCCGCGAACCGATCTCCGAGCCGCGCAACGTCCGCCTCTCACCCCTGCACCGCCGCCACGAGGAGATGGGGGCGGTCTTCACGACCTTTGCAGGGCTCGAGCTGCCCAACTGGTTCGAATGGAACTCCGATCGACTTCACGAGCATCGGCAATTGATCCCGGAGCGAAGTGGCTGGGCGGCCATGCACTGGTCCCCGCTGCAGGGGGTCGAACATCTCGCAACGCGGGAAGGCGTGGGGCTTTTCGACCTCACCGGTCTTTCCATCATCGAAGTGGCCGGTCCCGACGCCTTCGCTCTCGTCGACACGCTTTCCTCCAACCAGGTGGACGTTCCCTCGGGGAAAGTTGTCTACACGACCTGGCTGACCGAGCGCGCCGGCGTTCGGCGTGACCTGGCGGTCGCCCGCCTCGGCCCGGACCGGTTCTGGATGTTTGTGGGCGAAGGCACCAGGCCCCGCGATTTCGACTGGGTCCGGAGAGCAGCCAGCGGCCACGGCGTGGCCGTTATCGACCTCTCCGACTCCTTCACGGCGATGGGTCTGTGGGGACCCGCCGCGCGCAAGGTCCTGTCGAAAGTCAGCACGGCCGACCTTTCCAACGAGGCCTTCCCCTACTTCTCGGCGCGCTGGATCGATGTGGGATACGCCCGGGTCTTGGCGATCAGGATCTCCTACGCCGGTGAGCTCGGTTGGGAACTGCACCTCCCCAATGAGTTCGCGCTGGCGGTGTGGGACTTGCTCCTCGAAGCGGGTCAGGACGAAGGGATAACGCCGGCCGGACTGGGGGCCTTCGACTCCCTCCGATTGGAAAAGGGCTACCGGGGATGGGGCACCGACGTCTACACGGAATACAACCCCTATGAAGCCGGGCTCGGATGGACCGTCCGGCTCGACAAGGGGCAGTTCCGGGGGTCGGCGGCAGCGAGGGACCTCAGCCAGAAGCCGATCAAGAAGAAACTCTGCTGCTTGACCCTCGACGACCGCGAGGCGGTGGCCCTGGGGTATGAGCCGATCATGGCCGGCGACATCTGCGTAGGGCACGTCACCAGCGCCAACTTCGGGTACTCGATCGGAAAATTCATCGTGTACGGCTATCTGCCCGGCGAGTTCGCCATCGAAGGCACCAAACTCGAGGTCATCTATTTCGGCGAACGGTACGGGGCGACAGTTGCAGCCGACCCGCTCTTCGATCCGAAGATGGCGCGGATGAAGGCCTGATGACAGGCCCCCCGCCCATCGAATCGGGCCGGCGCGGCGCCCGGGGAGAGGGATCAACCCGGGCCGAGCGCAGGTCGAGTCGGGGAGGAGTCGGAGTCCATCAACTCCCCTGGCGAAGCATCACCAATCCGTTCCGCCCGCTGGAAGTGCTGAACGACGACCAGATCGAAGCGATCCATGACGCCTCTCTCCGCATTCTGGCGGAGATCGGCATGGACTTCCTTCATCCCGAAGCGCTGTCGATCCTTGCGACCGGTGGGGCTCGAGTTGAACCCGGGACCCAGAGGGTGCGCTTCGATCCAGAATGGGTGCTGGAGAAAGTGTCGAGCGTGCCGTCGTCTTTCACGCTTCATGCGCGCAATCCCGACCACAACCTCGTCATGGGTGCCAACCGCATCAACTTCGGCACGGTTGCCTCGGCTCCCAATTCCTCGGACACAGATAGGGGCAGGCGCACCGGCAACTTCGAGGACTACACCAACCTGGTCAGACTCGGCCAGTACTTCAACATCATCCACCTTTACGGCGGCTACCCGGTAGAACCGGTCGACCTGCCACCCGCCACCAGGCACCTGGATTGCCTCGCGGCCTTTCTCACGCTTTCCGACAAGGTCTTCCACGCCTATTCGTTGGGCCGCCAGCGCATCCTGGACGGACTCGAGATCGTTCGCATCGGCCGCGGAATCGACATGGATCAGCTGATTGCGGAGCCATCGCTATTCACCGTCGTCAACACATCTTCGCCACTCCGTCTCGATGGCCCGATGATCGAAGGATTGATCGAGATGGCCGGAGCCGGTCAGGTAGTGGTCGCCACGCCGTTCACGCTGTCGGGGGCGATGGCGCCGGCTTCGATCGCGGGGGCTCTAGCCCAGCAGAATGCGGAGGCTCTGGCAACGATCGCCCTGACGCAACTGGTCAGGCCCGGCGCCCCGGTCATGTACGGCGGCTTCACCTCCAACGTCGATATGCGCTCGGGGGCGCCGGCCTTTGGGACCCCCGAGTACACGAGGGCCGCGTTCGCCGGCGGCCAGCTAGCCCGCCGCTATGGATTCCCCTATCGATCATCCAACGCCTGCGCTGCCAATGCCGTCGATGCCCAGGCGGCCTACGAGGCCGAGATGTCAACCTGGGGGGCGGTGATGGGCCACGCCAATCTGGTCATGCATGGCGCCGGGTGGATGGAAGGCGGATTGGTGGCCTCGTTCGAGAAGTTCATCATCGACGTCGAGATCCTGCAGATGATGAGCGAGACCCTCCTTCCGCTCAAGATCGACGAGGCCGAACTGGCGGTCGACGCCATAGCGGACGTCGGCCCGGGCGGTCACTTCTTCGGGTCGCCGCATACTCTCGAACGCTACGAGACAGCCTTCTACACGCCGCTGGTCTCGGACTGGCGCAACTTCGAAAGCTGGGAAGAAGCTGGTTCCCCCGGGGCCGCCGACCACGCCAACCGCCTCTGGAAAAGGGCCCTCACCGAATACGTGCAGCCGCCTCTCGAAGACGATCGGGCGTCCGAGCTCGAAGACTTCGTGGCCCGCCGCAAGTCCGAGGGGGGCGTCGCCTAGGGAAACCCGCGATCCCAAGTCGATTTGGCCAGGTGGTTTTGGTCGCTGTACCACCAAAACCACCCGCAGACGCCGTCAGGAGCGCGATAACGTTTCGTCATGCCCGAGCTCAACGCCAGCAAGCGGGCCGAGCTCCCGGATAGTGCGTTCGCCTATGTCGATTCGCGGGGACAACGGCGCCTGCCGATCAACGATGAGGGCCACGTTCGCAACGCCCTCTCGCGCTTCAATCAGGTCAAATTCGAAAACGAGGAAGCCAGGGAGCGCGCTCGCCGGCGCCTCCTGAATGCGGCCAAGAAGTACAAGATCGTCCCGGTCGGATTCATCACCGGGCAACTACGGTCGGAACGGGAACTAGGTCGTTCGCAACAGGACCACGTTGTCCTCCCCACCGGCCTGGTCACCCTGATGATGACCGACATCGAGGGCTCGACCGCTCTGGTTCATGAACTCGGGGACAAATACGGAAAACTCCTGACTGACGTCCGAAGGATCATCCGAAGGTCCGTGAAAGGGCACAACGGTCATATCGTGGACATCCGGGCTGATGAGGCGTTCGCCGTCTTCAAGCGGCCGGGAGATGCCGTCAAAGCCGCGGCCGGCATCCAGTTCGACCTGGTCCGGCAAGAAACGCCGGCGGCAACGGTGCGCCTCCGGATCGGCCTCCACACCGGGCGTCCCACCGTCTCCGACGGCAACTACATCGGGATCTCGGTGCACACAGCGGCCCGTGTGTGCTCGAAGGCGACTGGCGGACAGGTGGTCGTTTCCTCCCAGACAGTGGAGGCCGTGAGCGGGACAATTCCGGACGGAGTGCGATTTCGTAGCCTGGGCCAGCACCGGCTTCGAGGAATCCCCGACCCGGTGATGCTTTACGAAATCGAGGCGCAAGCCCTGGCGGGAGAAGCCCCCCCGGGCATCCGAGCCGACACGTAGCGGGTCCAGGAGTCGTCCCGCCTCAGAAACGCAGTTCTCGATCAAGCGAAAATCCAGCCCGGGCCGTCCAATGACCCTGCGAGTAGCATGAAACTCTTGGACGCCGGCGTTACCGCAGGACTGGAAAACTGACATGCCCGTCGGCCCTGACGGCGTTCAAACCGGACCGAGACTCCTCCATGCCGCCAAGATGGTCTCGCGCTTCGTTTGGCGGGCGGCCCGGAAAGACTTCCTCGTTTCGGTTGCCGCCGAAGGCGTTGGCGTGCTGGGATTGGCCGGGGTGCTGCTGTTTGCCCAGCAGGTCGCGGCGAAGCTCACCGACCCTGGAACCACCGAGCTCGGCGACGTGTTGCCGGCGACCCTTGGCCTCGGATCTTCCCTGGCGGTCGCCGGCCTGGCGGCGGCGTTTGTCCATCGCGCCCGATGGCTGGTTGCCGAACAAGTCACCCGCCACGTTCAGGACGAAATCGTCCGGGTGACGACCGCGGTCGACTACGAGATGTACGAACGCCAGGACTTCCACGATCTGCTCAACAGATCGAATAGCCAGGCTGCCGAAAGCTCGTACCGGATGGCCTACGAAATGCTGAACATATTCAACGTGCTGGCGACCTCGGTCGTGGTCGTCATCGTTTTGGTGCGGTCCGTCCCGGAGGTGCTGGGCGTCCTCTTCCTGATCGCGGTTCCGTCCGTGATCGCCGCTCGCTTGTCGGCTCGACTCGCCTACCAAACCACGTATCAACTCACTCCGAACGACCGCCTTCGCCTCTACCTGTACGGGGCGTTGAGCGGGAAACGCGAAGCCCGCGAGCTTCGCGTGTTCGACCTCGGCCGGATCCTCCATGACCGCTGGTCCGTTCTGTACGACGACCGCCTTCGTCGCATACGGGGCCTCGTTCGCAGGCAGGTTCTGTTCGACGGACTGGCAACGCTGATCGGTGCACTACTGGTCGGCGCGGTACTCGTGGTGCTCGTCCGGGCAGCCATCGAGGGACAAATAACGGTCGCCAACGCAGCGGTTGCGATAGTCGCCCTGCAACAGTTGACCGCCCGCCTGCGGACAGCCGCCAGCGCTTCGGGTTCGTTGCGCCAATCGACTTTCTTCCTCAACGAATTCGAAGGCTTTCGGGCCCTGGGCGAGGTGGCTTCGACCCGGCCCGCCGATGAGGCACCGATGAAACGGGGGCGACTGGTGGTCGACCACGTCTCTTTCCACTATCCCGGCACTGAGACCCTGGTCCTCGACGACGTGTCCCTCCAGGTCGGTCCGGGAGAGATCGTGGCCCTGGTCGGTTTGAGCGGGGGTGGCAAATCTACGTTGGCACACCTCGTTGCGGGGTTGTACAAGCCGACGGAAGGATCGATAACGTTCGATGGCGTCGACATCGGCTCTCTGCCCCGCGTTGATTACTGGCGTTCCATCGCGGTGGTCTTTCAGGACTTCGTTCGGTATGAGCTGACCGCCCACGAAAACATCGCAATGAGCGACTACGCCCGACGCAACGACCTGGCGCATGTTGTCGCTGCCGCCCGTAGGGCCGGTATCGATCGCGCCATCGAGCGCCTGCCCGCCGGCTACGACACGATGATGAGCCGATCCTATGACGACGGTGCCGACCTGTCGGTTGGGCAGTGGCAGCGCCTGGCGGTGGCCCGGGCTTTCTTTCGGGAAGCCCCCCTCCTCATTCTCGATGAGCCTGCCGCGGCTTTGGACGCCGTGGCCGAGCAGGAGTTGTACGACCGATTGGTCGAGCTCTGTGAGTCCCGCAGCGTGCTTCTCATCTCGCACAGGTTTTCGACCGTGCGATTGGCTCATCGCATTTGTGTCGTGGAAGACGGTCGGATCATCGAGGAGGGTTCACACAACGAGTTGATGCAGCTGGGAGGGAGGTACGCCGAACTGTTCGATTTGCAGGCGAGCAGCTATTTGTCCGACCCGGTCCAGGGGTCAACCCCGGATTGGGGGGGGCAGTGACGGCGCCGCATCCTGCCCTTTTGCACCTGATAGTCGGAGAGGAGGCGCGGCACGTCGATGCCGAGGATGACTTTCTCTCCTCCACTGCCGAACACCGGATGGGGGCAGTGGTCCTGGCGGCGCTCAGCGCGGGGAAGATTCAACTCAGCCCCGATGCAGCGCTGACACTTGGCATGTGGGCATTGGCCGAGCGTCGCCGACACGTCGTCTTCTGGGAAACGATCAGAGACGTAATCGATCGCCTCGGCCGTATCAATGTCGGAGCGGCAATCGTCAAAGGCGTCGCCACGGAAGCCCGGTGGTACGACGAGATCGGCCAGCGAGTGTGCACTGACGTTGACCTTCTGATCGCACCCGACACGTTCGACGACATCGGTCAGGTGGTGGATGCGCTCGACCCTGATCGGGGGTCGGGCTCGTCGATCGAGTGGCTGGTGAGGCGCCGGATGCTCCAGCACGTCGATTTGAGGGTAGGCCCCGTCCAGGTCGACCTGCACCTCGATCCGTTCAAAGTCGGCCTGCCAACCAGACAGTTGGGGGAGATCTGGGCGTCGATGAGCACCATCGACCGAGGGCATGGGGCGATCCAGGTCCTCCGGCCCGAGGTCGAACTGGTCTTGCTCCTCCTCCACCTCAACAAGGACCGCTTTGCCTTCCTCGGCACCTTCCTCGACATCCGCCAGATCCTCGAGCGGGCGACGATCGACTGGGCGTATCTGCGAGCATTCGTCACCGAAGAGGGATTTGAGGTGATCGTGTGGAAGAGCCTCGCAACCGTGGCCTCGGTTCTGGCCCTGGACGTCGACATTCCGCCGGTAAGAGGGCCGCGCAGCCTCACGTGGGACTTGCTCTGGAGCAGGGGCTCCATCCTGGGGGGATACGAGGGAAGGGACCGGGCTCCGTCGATCCAGCGCCTTCTCCCGTATCACGCCAGGCGGCGGTTCGGGGACATGCTGCGCGAAGCCAGCAGGCAGCTCATTCCGCCCAGACAGTTGATCGAGGTGGCCGGGCGCCTCGATCCGGACAGCTCGTACCTCAAATACTTGACTGTCGACCGATTCCGGGCAGACTCAGAAACGGGCAGGCTGTAGCGGGTGTGGTTCAACCCCCCGCTGATGCACAACGCCCGTGGAGTGGGTGCCGATCGTTATGCCTGATTACTTCTTTCCGCCACACGTGTACAACCGTGCGGTCGACGGCCAGATGGTGTTGCTGAATCTCGAAACCGAGCAGTACTTCGGCCTCGATGCCGTGGGGACCAACATCGTCACCCGCCTGACCGAGCAATCGCCGGAATCGGCCATCGAGGACCTCCTGGGCGACTACCAGGTGGACCCGCAGGTCTTGCGCCGAGACATCGAAGAGCTGTTGGAGAAACTCATGGCGGCTGGCCTTTTGGTGCGATCGGAGGGTACGGCTTGATCACCCCCGCGCAACTTTCAGAGCATCAGGGCTACCTGGCCGACGAGAGAAGGATCGCGGCCTACCGCGCCGCCCTCGCCGAGATCGTGCAGACAGGCGACGTGGTCTTGGATCTCGGAGCCGGAACCGGAATCCTGGGCTACCTCGCATGCGAGGCGGGGGCCAAGGCGGTGATTGCGGTCGATCGAAGCGACATCCTCGAAACGGCCCGTCGCATCGCCGGCGACAATGGCTACCGGGATCGCATCACCCACATAAAGGCGCTCTCGACCGAGGCGGTGTTGGAGACTCTCGTCGACGTCGTCGTCTGTGACCAGATCGGCGGAATGGTCCATGACGCAGGGGTCCTTTCTGCCTTTGCGGACGCCAGAATGCGTCTGCTGGCACCCGGCGGGCGCTTAGTGCCGAGTTCGTTTCGAATCTTCACAGCCCCGGTCTCCTGCCCCGACGTCCGGGCGCGTCTGGAGTTCTGGTCATCGGCTCCTGCCTCCATCGACGTCAGTGCCGTCCGGCCCCTGGCTGCAAACACGGAATGGATGCTCAACCTCACTGCCGATGAAATGGTGCGATTGGCCGACGAAACCGAACTCGCCTCGTTTTCTTCCGACCATGATGCTCCGATCTCGGGCACGGTCGAGTTCGAGGCAAAGTCGGCCGGGGCGTTCGACGGCTTCGTCGGCTGGTTCGAAGCCCAACTTTCACCCACCGTCACTTTGACCAACAATCCGTGGTCGCCGGACCGCTTCAACCGCTGGTGCAACTTCTACCCGATCGATCGAGCCATCGATCTCGCCAAAGGTGAACGAATTCTGCTCACCCTGGACATTCGTCCGCAACATCGGATCGTGAGCTGGACCATCGACCTGGTCGACCGTCCGGATATGAGACAAGTCCGGCATTCGAACTTCCTGACGACCTCGACGTCCGATTTGTTGAGCGGCACCGACCCGGTGCCGCTCAACGGGAACATCGGGCTGACCCGCACAATCCTCGAGATGATCGACGGGACCCGAACCACGAAACAGATCGTGGAAGCCCTCAGCGGGGAGATAGGCAAATCTTTCGTATCCGGGGCGCACCTGGAGAGCTTCGTTCGCAAAGTAACGGCGGTCGTTCGTTGAACAGCCCTCGCCTCGCTGGATCGGGAACGCCCGGAATCCCTTTCGGAGCCTTCACCGGCGCCGGCCCCGCCCTGGCGAGAGTGGTTTTCTGCGCCGGCGGGGTATGGGTTGCTCAGCGGGATGCCGGCCCGACGCTTCCTGCGGGCACAGGGCTGCGCGTCGGTCCCGTCGCCCCCGTCCTGGTTCCCGGATCTGAACCCGTGGTGTCCCAACGTTCCGATGAAGTGGTGTGGCGCCGCCACTGGTCAGAGACCGACCGGCTTGTCATCGAGTTCGTGGACCTCGTGACGGTGGCGGTCCAAGACTCCAAAGGTCTGGTCACTTTCGATCGTTACCTCGAACCCGAGATGGAGCAGCACCTTCTATTCGATCACATCCTTCCGCTGGTCCTTGCCCGTCGGGGAAATCTGGTCCTCCACGGCGGGGTGATCAGTCGTAATGGCACAGGCGTGGTCCTCGTCGGTGCGACCGGAGCCGGCAAATCGACGATGACCGCATTCGCCTGGCAACACGGTTGGACTGTCGGTGGCGACGACGGCGCCGTGCTGCATGCCACCGATCCTCCGACCGTCGAGCCCACCTACGCCACCGTCCGCCTCACTCCCGACAGCGCTGCACTACTGGGGGTCGATCCGGCCATGAGTGAGGGGGTAATCGGCAAGATTCGGATCGCAGGAGCAGGCGTACAGGCGTTCACCCAGGAGGCCGTCGAACTTCGGGTCATAGCGATAATCGACCCGGTGGAAGCCAGGGCCGAGGCTCGACTGGATCGTTTGGACAGCATCTCCGCCCACGCCCGCCTCTTCGGTGCAACCTTTCACGCCGACCTGGCAGCCGATCGCTCGCTACCCGGAGTTCTCGACAGACTGGCAACGATCGTCGAAACGTCGATCG
>DATEEG010000339.1:0-5872 GCA_035281305.1 Acidimicrobiia bacterium
ACGTGGGCTCGCGGGGCCGGCGGAAACCCCTGCCACAGCCGCGACAACACCCGGAACTCGCGGGACATGTCGTGGGCGCCGGGAGCAATCGGACCCAGCGGCGGGCGGCGGAGCACGTACTCGGCGTGGGGGAAGGAGAGCAGGTACGTGAGGTTGGCGTGGCCCCCGGAGAATTGACGGACATCCGGGACGCCTTCGGCTCCCTCGAGCTTGCCCTCCAGGAAGACCGAAAGGCGCTCAACGTCGAGCTCCTCGTCGGCTCGGACGTCGATCAAGTCGGGCGCATCCACCGATTTCAGGGTAGGCAGTTAACGTCGGGATATGTCGCAAACCACCGTTCGAGGGCAGGCAGGAAACGGCGATCCGTTCGAAATCGCGGACCAGTTCGTCGACGACGTGGTGGCCCAGTTCCCGCAGATGGGAACGTCGATCGGGGCCCGCGGGTCTGATCACCTCTGGAACGACTACAGCCCGGCTGGAGATGCTGCGGCAGTGGACCTGGCCCGTGGGTACCGGCGGCGATTTGCCGAGCACCTTGACCATCCTGATCAATGGCAACGGCACGCAGCCCGGGTCTGTCACGCGTTTCAACTCGAAGTCGAAAAGTCATACGACCTCGGCTTGCGGTATTTGAGCATGCGGCACACGAGCGGAATCATGGACTCGATCCGCGACGTCTTCGACGAGATGAACACTTCGACGGAGGAAGGATGGGCGAACGTCGCGGCCCGCCTGGAGACCGTCGATCAACCGGTGGCGGGCGCGATCGCAACCTACGAAGAGGGCCGAAACAACGGGATCGTCTCGGCCCGCCTTCAAGTGGAATCCACCGTCGAACAAGCCCGCCATCTTGCCGGTCCCCAATCGAAATGGCTGGGTCTGGTTCGCTCGGCGGAAAAAGGCGCCCAACCCGAGACGGCCCAACGCGTTGCCAGTGCCGTTGATCACGCCCGGGCGGCCATCTCGAGGCTGGCCGATTACCTCGAGGCCGACTATCTGCCGAACGCAACCGAAGTCGATGGCGTGGGTGCAGAACGCTATGTCGCGTCGGCCGACCGATTTCTCGGGTTGGAAATCGATCCGGTCGAGACCTATCAATGGGGTTGGGACGAGGTCAACCGGCTGCAAGACGCAATGGTCGAGGCCGCCCGGGGTGTCGATCCGGACCTGTCCCTGACCGAAGTCATCGAGCGCCTGGAAACCGACCCGGCTTATGCCGTCGCCAGTCAGGCCGAATTCGTCGACTTCATCCAACAGATCCAGGACCAGGCTCTGGGCCAACTCGACGGACTCCACTTCGACGTGGCTCCGGAGATCCGGAAGGTGACGGTCAACCTGGTTCCTCCTGGGTCCGCCCTGGGCGCCTATTACCTGGCTCCTACCGAGGACTTTTCGAGACCGGGGGGCATCTGGTATTCGTTCGGGGATAGGCAGCAGTTGCCGCTGTGGTCAGAGGTCTCAACTGCATATCACGAGGGGTTTCCCGGGCACCATCTCCAGGTCGGGACCGTGATGACCCTTCGTGAAAATCTGTCTCGCGCCCACCGGCTCCTGATCTGGTATTCGGGGATGGGCGAGGGTTGGGCCCTGTACACGGAGCGACTGATGGACGAACTCGGATACTTCGACCGGCCACACTATCTGCTCGGGATGCTGGCGTCACAGCAGTTGCGGGCCTGCCGGGTCGTCATCGACATCGGCACTCACCTCGGCCTTCGCATCCCGGAGTCGGCCACCGTGGCTCCCGGTGAGATCTGGACCTACGACTCGGCGGTGGCAACCCTCAACAAGGTGGCCGGCATCCCTCTCGATGTCTCGCACTCGGAGGTAAAGCGTTATCTCGGATGGCCGGGGCAGGCTATTTCGTACAAAGTGGGGGAGCGTCACATCCTGGCGATCCGCCAGGAGGCGCAGAGAAGACAGGGATCTTCTTTCAACCTCAAGGAATTCCACCGAAGGCTTCTCGGCTGGGGCGACGTACGCCTCGACTATCTCCAGGAGATCAGCGCAAGCGATTTTGCGGTGTGACCCTTGGCCGGTCAGCAGCCAAACTTCTGGAGGGTTGGGTAGGGATTGACGGCAGCGCCGTCGCCTGGGTGCATCTCGAAATGGAGGTGCGGCCGGCTGCCGATGGCGTTGCCGGTATCTCCGACGGTCCCCAACTGTGATCCGGCGGCAACATAGCCGTCGGTCCCACCGACCGTGTCCAGGTGGCTGCCGATATAGGTGGTGCCGTCGTCCCCGTAGAGGCGGAACTGGAGCCCGCCGATCGGACCCTGCTGAAACAGGATCGTTCCCGACACCGGCGCCAGTACGGGCGTCCCTCTCGCTGCGAAGAGGTCGTTGCCAGCATGGAATCTGCCTCCGGAGCGAGGAAAGCCCCAGTCATTGAAGTACTGGGCTCCCGGCACCGGACAGTTCCAGGCACTGACGGAAGTCTGCACCTGGATCTGCTGGCCGACCCGGATGAGGTTCGGATCGGATATGCCGTTCGCCGCAACCAGCGCGTCGACCGTCGTGCCATAGCGGGCAGCCACCACGGCCAGGCTTTCCCCGGTGGCCACGACGTGCACCGCGACGCTCGGGGTCGTCGTCGGCGCGGCGACGAAGGCGCCGCCGGTCAACTGGAGGATGGTTCCGACGTAGATCACCGACGTGTCGGTGATCCCGTTCGCGGCGGCGATCGCTTCGACGGTCGTGCCGTGGCGGGCGGCGATGGAGGCGAGGGTCTCGCCGGCCCCGACGGTGTGGGTGGCGCCTGTCGCCGGGGTGCCCGTGGAAGACGTGCCTGCTGCCGCCGTGTCTGTGGCCGGTGCCGGTCCCGGGGCTATCACTATCTGCTGGCCGATTCTGATCAAGTTCGGATTGGCGAGGTTGTTCGCCGACACCAGGGAGTCGACGCTGGTGCCGTACCTGCCGGCGATCCCTGCCAGGGTCTCTCCGGCCGCCACCATGTGCGTGGTGGCAGGTGCCGTGGCTGTTTGACCGGGCACCACGAGCACCTGGCCGACTCTGATGAGATCGGGATCGGCAATTCCGTTGGTCGCGATCAGCTCGGCCTTCGACACACCCAGCTCGGCCGCGATCTGATTGAGGGTGTCTCCTGCCTGGACCTCGTAGTCGGCGCTGGCAGCAGCGATGAATACCACCAGGGTGATCGCGGCGGGAATGGCTTTAAGCCACCGGGCCCGGGTTGGGCCGGCGGGCTGCTCGTTGGGGTTTGGCTCCACGCCAACTTCTTTCCGGCCCCTGTCCGCCCGAAAGTACGCCCAACCCTACACCGAACAGCACCGAAGCTCGGTCACCGGTCCGGGGTCGCCGCGCGGACCCGGAGTTGGCCGCAGGCGGCGTCGATCTCCTTGCCTCTCGTGTCTCGCAGAGTGACGGTCACCCCTCGCATCCGCAGCAAGCCCATGAATGGTTTGATGCGGTCCTTCGAGGAGGGCTGATCCACGCTCAAAGGGGTCGCGTTGAGCGGGATCAAGTTGACGTGGGCGCGGAGACGTCGGGCGATGTCCGCCAGCTTGGCAGCCTGTTCCTGAGTGTCGTTGACTCCATCGATCATGGTCCACTCGATCGACAGACGGCGACGCTTCTTCTCGAAGTAGTAGGCGGCCGCAGCTTCGACCTCCGCCAGGGGATATCGCTTGTTGATCGGGACCAGCTTGGTCCGAAGTTCGTCGTCGGCGGCGTGGAGGCTTACGGCCAGGTTCACCGGCCACGGTTCCTCGGCCAGCCGTCGCATCCCGGGCACCATCCCGACCGTCGACACCGTCACCGAGCGCGCCGAGATGCCCATCACCTCGATGATCCGCCGCAAGCTCTCACGGACCCGATCGAAGTTGGCGAGCGGCTCACCCATCCCCATGAAAACGATATTCGTCAGGTGGTCGGGCGCGCCGGTCATCCCCACCGTCCGGAGGAAAGCCTGCGCGTAGGCGACCTGAGCGACGATCTCTCCGGCCTCGAGGTGGCGTTCGAAACCGAACTGGCCGGTGGCGCAAAACGTGCAACCGAGAGCGCACCCGGCCTGACTCGAGATGCAAACCGTCGCTCGCTTCGGATATCCCATCAGCACGGTCTCGATGGCGGCTCCGCCTTTGGCCCTGAACAGCCACTTCCGGGTGGAGCCCTGATCGGCCGACTGCTCGATCTCGACGGTGAAAGGCCACAACCTGGTTTCGAGCTCGTGGCGCATGTGGCCGGGCAGGTTCGTCATTTCCCCTGAAGTCAGGGCGGGGGTGACGTAAAGCCAGCGCCGCAGTTGATCGGTCCGGAACGACGGCTCTTCGGGGAACAGATCCCCGAGTCGTTCGGGCGCGGTGAGGTACGGCACCAGCCCATTCTTCCCATTTCGTCGGCTAATCGCAGCCCATCGGGTGCGGCCGATGCTCGAAAATGCGGCGGCCCTACACTCGCCGGGTTAATGGCGGATATTCACAAGGGATGGTCGCGGGGCTCGATCGGCTACCGGGATGCCCAACTCGACTCCTCCGACTTCACCGCAGCAATGACCTTGTTCGTGGCCGGAGTCCCGGCCATGGTGATCGGGTCCGAGCTCGCCCTGCAAGGCGTCGGACTTGGTCAGATGATCCTGGCCGTCCCGTTCGGAGTCCTGTTGGGGGGCCTGGTCCTGGGCCTCGTCGGACGACAGGCCGCAGCCAGCGGGGTGCCCTCGGCCTATTTGAGTCGGGCCGCCTTCGGGTCTATCGGATCCGTTTTTTTCAGCCTCGCGCGCCTGCTGTTGACGATTGGCTGGGCTGCCTTGTCACTGCGTATTGCGGCCGGATGGGTCGAGGCCAGCCTCGCCACCTGGGACCTTTCGTTCAACAACTGGGGAATTGTCGTCGTCATCGCCGTCCTGGCGCTGGCGGCCTTCCTGCCGGGACCGGTGTGGGCGCTTGCCGAACTGCTGCGCAGGCGAGTGTTTCTCATTGCCATCGTCGTGCTTCTCGTGGCGACGTGGAGGGTCCTCCTGGGCTCCGACCCGGTCAGTTCGGCCCCGGCGACGGGTGGTTTCCTGGAGACAGTCGATGCAGTGTTTGGCCTGGGGATTCTCTGGGCCATCGTCGGAGGCGACTTTGGCGGCTATGGCAGGAGAGAGGAAGAGACCGCAACGGGACTCGGTTACGGCTTCGTCGTGTCAGGGCTCGTGTTCGTGATGGCCGGTGCCGCTCTCACCCAGAGATTGGGCGGGCCCCCGACCGATCTACTGCTTTTCGGGGCGGGTACGGCCGGCGCAGTGCTGGCCCTGATATGGGTTCCGCTCATGGAAGTCGACGGGGTCGGCGGGCTCAATGTCTCGAGCACGTGGTCGGTCGAGACTCTCGTCCCCGGGATTCCACCGCGCATCCTCTATGTGCTGGTGACCGCGGCGTCGGTGGCCGGTTCCGTGCTGGTCGATGCCGACGTCCTCCGTTCGGCCGCGGACGTGGCCCTGAGCCTCGTGGCTCCGGGTCTCGGCGTCCTTCTCATCGACGCCTACGTCATGCGGGGTGGTGCCCACTCGGCCGATGAACTCGTGCGTTGGCGGGGTGAGTACGGCTGGCTCAATCCTTTCGGTTTGCTCAGCTGGGTGGTGGGCGCGGCCGTGACTCTTTGGCTGCGACCAAAAACCGGCGTGGTCCGGGATTGGCTCCCGTCCTGGCCCGGAGACGGTCCCGGGGGCCTTCCGGGATTGCTGATCGGCAGCGCCGTTGCGTCCCTGGTCTACTTCGTCATTGGAAGGATGATCTTCTCCGCCTCAGGCCGCGTGTACCGGTTGCGGTCCTGAAGGGAGTGGTGCGTGGTGCGTGGTGCGTGGTGCGTTTTAGAAACCAGACGCCAGACGCCAAATTGGGGACGGGCGCGTTACGGTTAGCCTGCGGTCGTG
>DATEEG010000340.1:0-3787 GCA_035281305.1 Acidimicrobiia bacterium
TCGGAGCAGGTGCCTACGGCGTCAACACAGCCGCCCGCGAGTTCTACGACAAGAACCTCGACGAACTGACGCTGGAGGAAGCAGCGACCATCTCGGTCCTCGTTCGCAACCCCACCTTCTACGACCCCCGCCGCCGACCCGACAACGTGCTCGATCGCCGCAATGACGTGATCGACACGATGCTGGAAGAAGAGTGGATCACAGCCGATCAGGCCGTGAGGGCCAAGGCCCGACCACTGGGTGTCGTCGAGCACATAGAACGACCCCGCCAGGCAGAGCACATCAACGCCGAGGTGCTCCGCCAGCTCCTCGATCCAGCCAACGAGGAGTTCGAATTCCTCGGCGCCACTCGCGAAGAGCGGACAGTTTCCGTGTTCGGCTGCCCGGCTGACGACACCACCTGCACTGGCGGCGGCGGCCTCATAATTCAAACCACCATCGACTTGAGGCTGCAGGAAGCCGCCAACGAGTTGCTGCTCAGATGGCTTCCTTTCTATCCCTACGACGAGAACCTCAATCTCTGCACGAAGATCTTCCCAACCACGCCCATCGAGCAATTGACCAGCTACGCCGAGGCCAACTCGTGTGCTCCGACGGGGGCGTTGACGATGGTCGACAACAACACCGGCGAAGTCGTCGTGATGGCCTCGGGGCTGCCGTACGAGCGGGAGCAGTTCGACCTGGCAGTGCAGGGGCGGCGCAACCCGGGATCCGCGTTCAAGCCTTTCGGCCTGGTCGCCGCCTTGGAGAACGGTCTCACCCTCGGCAACACCTTCAGCGGGGCCAGCCCGATGATTCTCACCTGTCCGTCGATCTGCTCGGATGACGGCAACACCTGGACAGTCTCCAACGCCGGATCTTCGGCCGGGCGAGTCACCCTGGAACAGGCAACCTCTTCGTCGATCAACACCGTCTACGCGCAGCTTTCGCTGCGGGTAGGGCCGGAGAAGATCGTCGAAGTCGCCCACCGGATGGGAATCAACTCCGTGCTGCCGGCGGTTCCTTCGATCGTCCTCGGAACCGGGGCGGTCTCGACCCTGGAGATGGCCTCCGCCTACTCGTCATTTGCGACCAACGGAGTGTGGGCCGCGCCACACGTGATCAGCCGGATCCTCGACGAGACCGGAGAGGTCCTCTACGAGCATCAAGTCGAGCGTGAGCAAGTGATCCTCCCGGCGATTGCCGCTGCGGTCCGCCGCCCCCTGACCGTTGTTCCTACTGCCCAGGGCACTGCCGAGCGGGCCAACATCGGACGTCCCCAGGGGGGCAAGACCGGGACCCATCAGGAATATCGGGACGCCTGGTTCGTAGGGTTCGTGCCCCAGTATTCGACCGCGGTGTGGGTCGGTTATGAAAGGGATCAAATCCCCCTCCGCAACGTGACGATCAACGGCAGCCGTTACGACCGCGTCTTCGGTGGATCGGTGCCGGCGCCCATCTGGGCCGAGTTCATGGAGATTGCTCTCGAGGGAGTCGAGCCCATCGAGTTTCCGCAGGTAACCGAAGAGGAGCTCGATGTGTACGTAGTGCCTCCGACCACGACGGTGCCGTACCTGATCGGGGTAGGAGAAGCCGACGCGATACTCCAGGCTACCGAAGCCAAGCTGGCCCCCCGCGTTCGGCCCTTAGCCTCGCTGCAACCCGCCGGAACGGTGGTATTTCAATCGATCGCAGGTGGAGCAACCGTGGAAGTGGGTTTGCCGCTCACGCTCTACGTGTCAACGGGACAACAGCCGGTGGGGGCGATGCCGGCAGTGGCCGGTCTGACCCTGCGCGACGCCTACAACACGATCAACCGATTCATCTATACGACGGGCGTCTGGCTCGACGTCTATGTGACGTATGTGCCGGTGACAGACGAGTCGCAGAGAGAGATCGTTTTCAGCCAGACGCCGGCCCCGGGGCAGGCGATGAATTACAAAGACCCGGTGACCCTCGTAGTAGGAGAACCGCTCCCGGCAGCACCCCCGCCGTAGGGGCTAGCGGCCCCGCCGCGGAAACAAGGGCCGGCAGACCCTCGACTCGAAACCACCCCGCCCAACTTCCAGCAGAACGCGAAACAAGCCTTGGCGTGGTACTTGACGCTACTTAACGATCCTCGATATATCTCTATGTATGAGGAGCGCTCCGTCCGGAAGACCCGATGTACGTCCTCCCAACACATCGCAAGCCGCACTGTCGACCGGCGGGGCGCTCCGACCAACGGCACGGACGCGCCCCCTGGTCTCGGTGACCATCACGGCTACTCGATCGGGCTACCCCGCGAACGACCTCTATGTCCGTCGTTTTTGGACTGCGGTACTGGGACCATCCGCCGTCGCCGAGCTGCTGCGAATTGCCGAGGCGGGACGATCAGGCGTCAGAATTCGACGACCCGTACACCTTCACACTCTCATGGAGACGGGTTTGGTCCAGGTGGCAAACGGCGAAATCATCGTCGGCAATTTGATCCCACCCGTGCCGGGAGGACTGATCAAACGACTGACGCCGTCGCTGCGAATCGCCCACGAGAGTTGGGCGCCACCGGTTGTGGCTCGCAAGCTATTTGCGCAGGGTTCGCCAGCACGCCAGGCCAAGGGCTACCAACTCGCCAACCGCAAAACCCACCGCGACCCGGAAGTCGGGAGTTCCGCCCACGAGGAGCATGGTGACCAACCCTGCGAGGAGGCCACCTACCCAGGCGCCTGCCAGTTGACCCGTGGACCCACTGGCGACCAGGGCTTGTCCCATCAGTTGAGTTACGGACCCGGCGATGACACCGGCGGCGGCAAGGGCGGCCACCGTGGCGACCGGACGGAACTCGGGGCCGAACAAGAGTCCGACGACGGCCGGTCCGACGAAGAACCCCACGATTCCGGCCAGGCCGACGAGGACCAAACCGAACCCGACCAACTTCAACAGGCCCTGACGGAGACTGGTTTTCTCATCCATCCGAACCAGGAGCGACAGAAGCCTGCCCTGCAGGTTGTAGATGAGAGTCAGCGGGGCCCGGTAGAGCAGGAACGTAGTGAAAACGACGCTGCGTAGAGCCTCACTCCCGCCCAGGGCACCGACTCCAATCGGGGCAGCGCCCAGCAGGACCTGGGAAGCAGCGCTCCCCAGCACGTAACTCGACAAGAACCCGGACGCCCTGGTGGGTGCGACCCCCGACACCGTCTCCCGGTCGTAACGGAACGGTCTCACCAGGAACACGCCGAACGGAGCAGCCACCATCGCCCACCCGAGCGCCGGTGCCGACGCCGAAAAAGCAATGAAAGCGACGGCGGCGCCAAGCCGGACGATGCCCTCCCAAGCCAAAAGCGCTCCGTACTCCGCAAACCGTCGATGGCCGGCCAGAAGGCCCTTTCCGACCTGCATCACCCCGTACAGGGCGGTCACCGCCACAGCCTGAACCACAAAGACGGGGTCCCCCGCGAACAAGGCGTCGTTGGTCAGGTAGGTAAATCCACCCAGGAGCACCGCCGCGCCGCCAACGACGAGGGCGATCGTCAGCCGGTCTTCGGTGAGAACCCGGCGGCCTCGACTCGCTTCCCTGGTCACGAATTGTTCGAGCGGAATCAGGATGACGGTCGCCACGATGAAGAACGACGTCCACAGCAAGGCGATCGGTGCGAACGCATGGGCTCCCAGGGCCCTCGTTCCGTAGACCTGGAAGAGATAGGCGAGAACCGCACCGATCAGACTGCCGGCGATCATTCGGGCGGTGCCCGGCGCCCGCAACCCGCGCGGCGCGTCGAGGTCCGGTTCTTCAGGAAGAAGAGTCACAGAGGATTCCCGGGTTCCGGTG
>DATEEG010000341.1:0-2031 GCA_035281305.1 Acidimicrobiia bacterium
CGACAGCATCGAGCACCAGTTGGGCATTGGCGACGGCCTTGGCCGGAGGCACAGCCGTTAGCGCCGGCAATGGCACATCCCGGTTCCGGATGGGCCCGCCCAGTTGCAGGGACGCCCCATCGGCATAGAAGGAGGCCAGAATCTCGAGACCTCCGGCCAGCAGGGATTGGGTGGCGCGCTTTCTGGCCCGGTCGCGGGCTTCGGCGCTCCCTTCGACCCCGGCCAGGTCGGCCGCCAGCGGCTCGAGGGTGGCCAGCATCTCCTCGGCCAGCGCGAAGCCGTCGCCGGGACGGGCCGTGACCCGCTCGGGCAGGGACAACCAGGCCTGCCGGACTCGGGCCACTTCCGGTCTCGTCGCCAGCGCCAGGGCCAGGCCGGGCCTCCCTCCGGCGACCATCGCCGCCACCCGGGCCGCCTCGGCCCCGATGCCGCGATCGACCAGCGCCCGAGTCAAATCTTCATCGGGAACTCGCCCGAAGTGCACAGTCCTGCAACGACTGGCGACGGTCGGCGGGAAGTCGTCCTCGGACTCGGCCACCATCAAAAAGATCACGGGTGCAGCCGGCTCCTCCAGCGTCTTCAACAGAGTGTTGGCCGCTTGTTCGGTCATGAGGCCTGCATCCTCGAAGAGAAACACCCGCTTGGGGGACTCCACCGGTGACAGGGCCGCCTGCGAAACCACCCCCCGGGCCTGGTCTACTCCCAGGCTGGTCCGTCCTTCCGGCTCCACCGCGATCAGATCCGGATGATTGCCCGAGGCCACCCGACGACAGGACCGGCAGAGTTCCTCGTGTTTGCCACCTTCGGGACAAAGCAGCAGCCTGGCAAACTCTTTGGCAACGGTTGCCTTGCCCACCGAGCCCGCCCCGGTGAACAGGTAGGCATGCCCGGCGTTGTCCAGCTCGGCACGGAGGAATTCGACAATCTCCCGGTGGCCGATGACGCCCTCAAAACCTGAGGCCGGGGGGTCAGCGACCGTCCGTGCTTCAACCGCGGGCATCATCGATCAGTTTCAGGATCTGTGCCGCCACTGCACCCGGTCGGTCGGCCACCTCGATCAGCTTCACCCGATCGGGTTCCGCCAGGGCAAGGTCCCGGTAGCCGTCGAGAACGTTCTGGTGAAAGTCATGGCTCTCTCCGCCGATGCGATCGGCATCACCCTGGCGCAAGAGGCCGGTTGTCGCGTCGACCATCAACACGACCACCAGATCGGGAAGAAGGCCCCCGACGGCCAGTTCGTTCACGATCCGCACCGGTGCGATCCCGAGACCCCGAGCCGCCCCTTGATATGCCAGCGACGAATAGAGCGACCGGTCCGAGATCACAAACCTGTCCAGGGCGAGCGCGGGAGCGACCATCTCGGCCACCACCTGGGCGCGTTGGGCCGCGTACAACATCGCCTCCGCCCACGGGGTCATGTCCTGCCAATGAAGCAGAAGGCGCCGAATCTCCTGCCCGAGGTCGGTGGAACCGGGTTCGCGGACACTCACAACATCCTCGCCCCGCTCGGTCAGGGCCTGCGAAAGGAGCTTGCCGACGGTCGTCTTGCCGGCGCCCTCTCCCCCTTCGATGGCCAGATAGAAGGCGCTCACTCTGCTTCCTCGGGAGGTGGGGCGGGGCGGGGATTGTGACTGCGGTCGCCCCTCATCCACGTAATGGCATCTCCCGCCTCGGCCAGGGTCGCCAACTGATCGGCGTCGAAACCCTTCGGGCGGATCTCTTCTCTAGCTGCCCATAACGTGGTTCCCCCTACCAGCAGCACCACCAAACCCCCCAGCACGATGACCGCCCTGATGCCCTCGTTGAGCTCACCGGTCAGAACCCCGTCGAGGGCTGCGGCCCCGACCCCGGCCAGCGCGAAAGAGACGAGGAGGGCGGTCCGGGCAAAAGCGAACATCGTCGCGAATGTGCGGCCGCGAAGGGCGTCGTCGACAGTGGCATGGAGCTGCGTGAAGGCGGTGACGTAGGCCACACCCGTCCCCACCCCGGTGATGAGAGTCCACGCGGTCGCCGCCCACAGCGAATCCGTGA
>DATEEG010000342.1:0-2527 GCA_035281305.1 Acidimicrobiia bacterium
GGCATGTCCAACAAGTCCCCGGCCCGACAGTCGAACTCGGTGCCGTCCTTCATCAGGATGTGGAGCTGACCCTTGAGGACATACCCGAGGTGGTGGGTTTCGCACCACTCGGTGCCGACCATCGGTTTGAGGTCTTGGGACCACCGCCACCCCGGCTGGTGGATGTCCCGGGTGATGCTCATCCCCCCGATGTTGATCGACTCCGACCGGACCTTCTCGACCTCAATAACCTCATCGGGCTGGTCGAAGTTGCGGGTCTGGCCACGTTCCACGACTTGATGTTACGGATCGCCCCAGTCGGCCGGAGTTGCTGTTGGGACATACAGTTCGAGGGCGTTGGTCAACCGGATTGTCTCTCCCTAGGAAGCATGACCGTCACCGATCGGCTTCTTAGGAGTAGGTTCGCCGTGACAGAGAAAGGAGCACCCGTGGGAGAGCATCCCAACGCCACCGTATTTCGCAAGGCCATGGAGGCGATGTCGGAGGATCCGGAATCGGCGGCCGCCTACCTCGACGACGACATCGTCTGGTGGCAGATCGGGTCTGAGCAAGCCATTCGGGGCAAGCAAGCCCTGTTGGACTCGATGCGGGGCTTTGAGAACCTCGACTATGAGGTCGAGCTTCACGACGTCACCGCCAGCGACGACCATGTGGTCGGCCTGGTCAATGCCACGGTCCGGGCCGGTGACCTCGAGATCAGGTACCGCACCGCGGAGATCGCCCACGTCAAGGATGGAAAGATCACCGAGCGCTGGGCGTTCTCCGACGATACCCAGCGGATCGCGGACTTCTTCTCTCAGCTGCAGCCGCAATAAACAAGGCTGGTTCCGCCTGCTTTAAGGAGCTCCTGGGGTCAGTTCCCGAGGAGGGCCAACTTACGGAAAAAAATCTCCTCACAAGGGTATTGAACCTGGTGGGAGTATCCCGTATGTTGCGAACAGATGTTCGCTACAGGCACGTATTCTTGGATCGAGCAGATCGAGCAAATGCCGCCCGGGGAAGAGCTCTGGCAGGCGCTTTCCACGATCGATCGCGAGCGGTTGGACGGCTACGAGCTGGTGGTATTGATGAAGGCAGGGGCCCGTCAGATCGCCCACCTCCAAGCCCAGTTCTACGCCGATCTGTGGGCGATGGCCGAAGCCGCCAAACCTTTCCCCGGGGAAGGCATCTACGAGTTCGCCTCCGAGGAGATCCAGGCCGCGTTGTCGTGCTCCCGGCGGGCGGCCGACCGTCACATGACTCTCGCCTATCACCTCACCGACCGGTTCCCCCAGGTAGCGAAAGCGTTGTCGGAGGGACGGATCGACCTGTCTAAAGCTCGGGTCATCACCGATCGGCTGTCGCTGGTGGATCATGAGCTCGCGGATCGGCTCGCCGAAGTGGTACTGGACAAGGCTCCTGATCAGACCACGGGTCAGCTGATTGCGCGAATCGACCGGCTGATAGTCGCCGCCGACCCCGACGCCGCCCGCAAGAAGTACGAGCGGTCGGTGGAGGATCGTCATGTGGTGCTGGAGCAGGATTCGGAGGGCACCGCCACCCTCACCGGTTACAGCCTTCCCGCCGACCGGGCCCTGCGGGCCATCGACCACATCGAGCAGCTGGCTCGCAGCCTCCGGGTGTCCGGCGAGACCCGCACCATGGACCAGCTTCGAGCCGACGTGCTGTTAGATCTGCTCGAGGGTCGCTATTTCGATTCCTCGGTGGGGCGGGGGGTGGTCGACCTGCGCATCGATCTCACCACCCTGGCCGCACTCAACGACCAGCCGGCTGAGGTTGCCGGATGGGGACCGGTGCTGGCAGACGTGGCCCGGCAGATGGTCGACGACCAGACCCGGGCCGAATGGCGGGTAACCGTCACCAACCCCGACACCGGCGACCCGGTCTGGACCGGCACCACCCGGAGACGACCCACCGCTTCCCAACGGCGGGTGGTCGCCGCCTACAGCCCCACCTGCGTGTTCAAGGGCTGCCGCATGCCTGCCACCCGATCTGACGTGGACCACAACCGGCCCTGGTCGCACGGCGGACCCACCATTACCAGCAACCTTGCTCCGCTTTGCCCCCGCCATCACACCGTGAAGGACCGCGGCGGCTGGAAACTGGAACAGATCAAACCAGGCTTCTACCGCTGGACCAGCCCTCTCGGCCATGTCTATTTGGTCCGGCCCCAACCCCCTTAGGGGCATGGGTCTCCCCGGACATGGAACCTATGGGTGCATCACATCTTGGTATGCTTAATGGGATGCCGACCGTTCAGATCGCCGTCCGCCTGCCAACCGAGCTGCTGAAGGCGGTTGACCGACTGGTGGCGGAGGGGCTGGTAGAAAGCCGGGCCAACGCTGTGCGCCAGGGGCTGGAGGTCCTCATTGACACGGTCGAACGAGCCCGAATCGATCAGACCCTGCTTGACGGATATCGACGGGTTCCGCCTACCTCCGACGAGGGGACGGCAGCGTTGCTGGCGCTGAGAGCAGCCATCACCGAAGAGCCCTGGTGAGCCAACCACGCCGAGGGGAGATCTGGT
>DATEEG010000343.1:0-3540 GCA_035281305.1 Acidimicrobiia bacterium
TGCCCGGCTCTTTCCCTTCTACGAGGAGATGGGGGCCGAAGCTCGCACCTGGATCATGTGGATCGGCGCCATCACGCTTTTCGCGACCGGTTTGATTGCGCTCGTCCAGAACGACATCAAGAAGGTGCTCGCCTACTCGACAGTCAGCCAGCTGGGTTACATGGTGGCCGCTCTCGGAGCCGGTGGATACGTCGCCGGACTCTTCCACCTCTGGACCCACGCCTTCTTCAAGGCCCTCCTCTTCCTGGGCGCCGGATCGGTCATCCACGCCGTCCATTCCAACAACATGTCCGACATGGGTGGTCTCAAAAAGCACATGCCCATCACCTACCGGACGATGCTGATCGGTGCCCTGGCGCTTTCGGGGATCCCACCCCTCGCCGGGTTCTTCTCGAAGGATGAAATCCTGGCGACCTTCAATCACGCCCACGCCGACACGGTGTTCTGGCTGGGCGTTGCGGCGGCGATGGTCACCGCCTTCTACACGTTCCGCATGATCTTCCTGACATTTCACGGGACGTATCTGGGGCATGGCCATCCCCACGAGTCGCCCCGTTTGATGACCACTCCGCTGATAATTCTCTCAATCGGAGCCGTCGCCGCCGGGTGGGTGAACATCCCCGGGGTCTTCACAGGCTTCCATCATTGGGTCGAGGAGAGGGCGGTCTTCCATCCCGAGGAGGCTCCTGCCTCATTTGAGATGGCAGCGCTGATCCCCGGCTTGATCGCCGCGGTCGTCGGCATACTCCTCGCCTACTTCGTCTTCTATCCCGACCGGCGGACCCAGGCCGAGCGTGATCGCTTCCACATCCCGGTCCTCTATCCAATCCTGAGAAGGAAGTACTTTCTCGACGATCTCTACTGGGTGGGGATCGTTCAGCCGATCAAAGGCCCCATCGCTCGCGGGGTCAACTGGATCAACACCTATGTCATCGACGGGATAGTCAATGGCGTGGCGGCGGTGACGATGGTGCTGTCGAGGTTCGTCTACAAGCGACTCGACCAGAGCGGCATTGACGGGATCATCGGGGCCCTGGTGGCCACCGTCGACGCGACCGGGTCGGCCTTGCGGCGCCTTCAGACCGGTCGGGTCCAGCAGTATGCCGGCGGAGTCGTGGTTGGGGCTTTGGCACTGGTACTTGCGGTCGTAGTTTTCCGATAGGAGAGGGACTGATACCGATGGAACTGTTGAACGATTGGGGACTCACCGTCGTGGTGTTCCTTCCCGTCCTCGGGGCGCTGGTGATGGCCGCCATCCCCCGGTCGAACGAAACGGCGGTGAAGCGCCTCGGGGCATTGGTGGCCGTCGCCACCTTCCTGCTCTCCGTGGTGATCGCCGTGAATTTCGACTACTCCAATGCCTCGGCCTATCAGTTCGAAGTCAGCTATTCCTGGATTAGTGCGATCAACGCCAACTATCACGTCGGAATCGATGGGATCAGCCTCCCTCTCCTGATCCTGTCGACCTTCATCGTCGTGTTGTCGGTCATCTACTCGTGGAACCACTGGGAGGAGCCCCGCAACCCCAAGGCCTTCCTGATCCTGATGTTGATCCTCGCCACCGGCATGAACGGCACGTTCGCCGCTCTCGACCTGGTGCTGTTCTTCATCTTCTTCGAAGTCGTGCTGCTCCCCATGTACTTCATGATCGGAATTTGGGGTGACAAGACCGTTCGCAAGATCCCCGGGTTCGCGCGGGAGACGGAGACCAGGCTTTATGCGGCCATCAAGTTCTTCCTCTTCACGCTCTTCGGGTCGGCGTTCATGCTGCTTGGTTTTCTGGCCCTTTACTTCCGCTCCGACCTGGCCGGTCAGGGGCGAACCTTCGACATCCCTGCCCTGATCGAGATCTCTGCCAACACTCCGGAGGTGTTCGCGGGACGCTTTGGGTGGCTGGTCTTCGGCGCCATGTTCCTCGGTTTCGCCGTCAAGGTTCCCATGTGGCCGTTGCACACCTGGTTGCCCGACGCCCATACCGCCGCCCCGACGGTCGGCTCGGTCCTTCTGGCCGCCGTCATGCTGAAACTCGGGTCTTACGGCTTTATCCGCATCGCCCTCCCGGTCCTGCCCGAGGCCGCCCACGACTGGGCCCCGACCATCGCCGTGCTGTCGGTGATCGGCATCATCTATGGCTCGCTCGCATGTCTCGCCCAGACCGACATGAAACGCCTGATTGCGTTCTCCTCGGTCGGTCACATGGGCTTTGTGATGCTCGGGATCTCAACCCTGACCGATATCGGGATCAATGCCTCGATCATCGGGATGGTCGCGCATGGGTTGATCACCGGCTTGCTCTTCTTTCTGGCGGGGTCGATGTCCCATCGCTATCACACGAGGGAGATGGCCCGTCTGGGCGGCAACCTCAAGCTGATGCCCATCCTCGGCAGCATCCTGGCGTTCACCGCCTTTGCCTCGCTCGGCCTGCCGGGTCTGGCCGGCTTCTGGGGCGAATTCATGTCACTGCTCGGCGCCTACAACCCGGCGGCGGGGCTGCCTCTGACGTTGTTCAGGACGGCCATGGTCCTGGGTGCCATCGGCACCGTGCTGACGGCCGGATACATGCTGTGGATGCTCCAGAAGGTGAATCTGGGGGAGCCCAACGTGGAGTGGGAGGGCCATCAGTTCCACGACGTCGACCGCTTCGAGATGGCAGCCTGGGTTCCCCTCATCCTCCTCATCGTGGCCATCGGCGTCTTCCCCAAGATCATCTTCGGGGCCACGACCGACGCGGTGGTCGAGCTCGTCTCGGGGACATTCGCAACTGACGCCACTGCCGCCCTGACCAGAGTGTTCGGGGGCTGATCGGTGGGATTCGAGATCGACTACCTGGCCCTCGCTCCCGAACTGGTGATCGTCGTCGCCATCCTCGGGGTGCTGGTGCTCGACCTGCTACTCCCTCGACCGCTGAAATACATCACCGCGGTCGTCGCCGTGTTCGGCGTCTCGATGGCAGCGATTCCCTTGTTGGTGATGGCTGTCGATGGCACCACCCGGGCCATGTTCGACGGTTCGTTCACGGTCGACACCTTCGCGCTGGTGCTCAAAGCGATATTCGTCCTGTCGGCCTACCTGGTGCTCTTGTTGTCGGTTTCGTACATCGAGCGCGATCGCTTCTACCAGGGCGAGTACTACTTCCTGATCCTCTGCTCGCTCCTCGGTTCGCTGGTGATGGCCTCGTCGCGCGACCTGATAGTGCTTTTCATCGGACTGGAGTTGACCACCGCCCCTCTATTCCTCCTGGCCGGCTGGCGCAAAGGCGATGTCAAGTCCAACGAGGCGTCGTTGAAGTACTACGTGATCGGGGTGTTGTCGGCGGCCCTGCTTCTCTACGGCATGTCGCTCGTCTACGGCCTGACCGGTTCGGTTCTCTTCGAGGACATTCGGGCCGCTGTGGCTGATCCTGGTCTCGCCTCCGAACCCGCCCTGGGTTTGGCGATCATCCTGATGCTGGCCGGCTTCGGATTCAAGGTTTCGGCCGTACCGTTTCATTCCTGGGCACCTGATACCTATGAGGGCTCACCCACGCCGGTCACGGCGTAC
>DATEEG010000344.1:0-2126 GCA_035281305.1 Acidimicrobiia bacterium
TGCAATGGGCGGCGGAACGGTTCGCACCCGAGCAGATGCTCTCTCTGCAGGTGGCGGCGGTCGGTCTCGCTCTCCGCGCCGTCATATTCGAAGTGGACCAGTCGCTGCAACGGGTGGAGAATAAGGTCGACCAGATCGTCAGGTTGTTGCGGGCGGAACGACTGGGGGAGGTGCTCGGCGACCACCGAACCCTCGACGCTTTGGCGCGAAGGGTGCGGAACAGCGGGCGGATCAGCGCCGCCGATTGGGGAAGCGTCGACGATCTCGCCCCCAAGATCGCCCGGGATCTGGAGACGTTACGAGCCCACATCAGAGCCTCGCTCGCCGAGGCCGAGCCCGGATTGATCACCTGGGTCCGGGCAGGGGAAGCCGAAGAGTTGATGGAGGAGGGATGGCTGGGCGAGTCGCTGGCGCTGCTCAGCGTGGCCCAACACAACCTCGCCCTCTGGCACGAGCTTCGCATCGCCCACGTCGCCGCTGCCGAGCCCTCCCATCTGGCAGAAACGATCGAGGACGCCCGCGCCCAGATCGAGAGCCAGCGACGGTCCGATCAGGACCTGTTGAGCCGGCTGTCGGAACGGGCCGGCGCCCTGGTCGAACCCCGTCGCTTGGATGGCCTCGACCCCATCAACGTCCGCCGGCTGCGTCGAGCCCGAACCGATTTGGAGAGTTTGATCGCCGATTTCGCTGAGCAGAGGCTGCTCGACCCGGCCCCGTTGCAGGCCGCGGAGTTCCCGGCGTTCTCGAAGTCCGCCGTCCACCTGGCTACGACGGTGGGGCGGGGAGCACGGGGCTTAGCCACCGGGATCGGGAGAGTGGTGCGGCGCCCAGGTAAACCCGATCTTCCTCAACTTCCGACCGGTTCGGAGGACCAGGAACCCCACTCCTGATCTCATTCGGCTTTCTGTCAGTAGGGGTCTCTAGGTTGATGCTCGCAGTGAGACCTGTCCGATGAACCCGCTCTATCGAGAGTCCTTCGATCGCCTCGAGCTGGCCACCCGTTACCCGGCCCGGTTCACCCATCCCAACAAGCTGGCTTTCCTCGCCACGGTGGAGGGTGAACCCCCTCCGGGCACCATCGAGGTGGCGCGATGGGCAACGGATGCGCTGCCCAGCCGCCGGGGAGAACATCGCCCGGCGGTTGAGGCTCGCCGCGGCTACTTCACCTATCACGAACCCGACACCGAGTCCGAGATGCATTGGCACCTCAACTTCGCCAACTACGACCTCTTCTCTGCCTATGCGGGGTCGCTTCTCGCCCAGGACGAGATGCAGGTGCTGGAGCATCCCGATCTGGCCCGGGTCCGGGAGGCGCTTTTAGGTGAGGGCCGGTCGACGCTGGTCACCGATCAGGGTCTTCCCACCCCGTTCACCCTGATCGGGGTCCCGCGAAGGGGTGTGATCGACACCGCTCCTTCCCCGGCACGGCCCCACGGGCTTTATGGCAATCGTTTCTCCGCCGCTCCAGTGGAACAGGTGCTGCAAGCGACCACCCGAATCGACCCCGCCACCATCTCGAATCTGGTGGCAATCGAAGCCCCCGCCTACGGCAGCGGCGAATACCGCCGAGAGGAGATCACCGGCATCCTTCGCACCGCTTTGACCGGGTTCGGAGCTGCGTCAGTTGAGACCCATCGAATCGCCCCCCAGGCCGCCACGGTGATCCATACCGGCTGGTGGGGTTGCGGGGCCTACGGCGGCAATCAGGAGCTGATGGCCTTGCTCCAACTGCTGGCCGCCGAATGGGCCGAAGCCAAAGTCCTCTACTTCTACCTGGGCGAACCGGCCGATGCCGCCTACCTCGCTGGAGCCCAAGACGTGTTGGACTCGCTACCCATCGGGATGCTGACTGACGCTCACGTCGCCGCGATCGCTGATCGTCGCTACCTCTGGGGCGTCAGCGACGGCAACTGAATCACCAGGTCACACCATCGGTATCCCTACGGTCACCGGGCACGGTTGGGGTTCGGACTCGTAGTCGCCCGTAACCCGGTCGGCAACGAAACGGATAGCCCCTTGAAGGGGAATGCCTAAACCCCATTCCCAGGGCTACTCCACGACGGCGATTGCCTGTAGTTCGAGCACCAATCGGGGATCGGTGGCAAGACGGACCACCTCGACGGTGG
>DATEEG010000345.1:0-3935 GCA_035281305.1 Acidimicrobiia bacterium
GGGAGCGGTCCGGGTGGTCAAGACCGAATCGAAAGGCAAAGCCAACAAGAGGATGAGGATCGAGCTTGCGTAGCAAGCTCGATCCTCATCCTGTGGTGCGTGGTGCGTGGTGCGTCTTGCGTTCCAATCGCCCTGAAGTTCCGGAAGGACGCACCACGCACCACGCACCACGCAATGATTGACTTCGTCCTCGGGGCAGCCCTGGTCGGGCTGTTCGTGCGGGGATGGTTGCGAGGCCTCGTTCGGGAGTTGTTGGATCTCGCCGGTCTGGTGCTGGGGGCGGCGCTCGCGTTTCGATTGTCAGGACCGATCGGCGATTTCGTCACCGATCGCTTCGGTGTGACTTCGGAGTGGGCCCGGCTCGGGGCCGGGCTGCTTCTATTCGTCGCAGTGGGGTTGACGCTGAGCCTGGTCGCGCGTGCCTTGAGCCGGGTGATGCAACTTCCGGGGCTCAACCTGGCCAATCGGATCGGGGGAGCGGCCTTCGCGGCAATCTGGGGATTGCTCCTGCTCACGATCGTGGTTGCCATGGCCGGGGTCCTGCCAGTCGGTGGCATCGACGAAACGCTGGCTGATTCGCAAATCGTCGGGGCAGTGACTGGTCCCGGGTCGTTGCCGAGCAGGGTCCTGGCGACCGTTGCCGGTCGCCCGATCGCCGAGGTGATCTCGGCTCTGGAAGATCTGGTGGGGGGACGACGGGTCCTGGTCGATGGGGCGGAGCGCGTCGAACTCCAGGCGGTCGAGCCGGCCGACTACGCCCTCGACCGCGGGTCGGCCCAGGAGGTCTTCGGCTTCATCAACGAAGCGCGGCTTGAAGCAGGGTTGAATCCGTTGCCGTGGTCCGAGGAGTTGGCGGCCGTGGCCGTTGCCCACGCCGAAGAGATGTACCGCAACGGCTACCTCTCGGCCGTGTCCCCCGTTACCGGCCGGGCCCCGGACCGGGTCGCGGCCGCCGGGATCCGACTGGCAGCGCTCGCCGAGAACATCGGCCTCGCCGCGACGACCAGAGCGGTTCACGAAGAGATGGCCGGCTCGGTCCCGCATCGGGCCAGGATGATCTCAGGAGCTGTCGACCGGGTAGGGGTCGGGGCGGTCGCCGGGCCCTACGGCATCATCGTCGTCGAGTTGTTCGGGGGATAGCGTCGGCTGGCAATTCTGAAGGCGGCTTCGATCGGGTTTGACCTTGGGCGTGTCTTAGGAATCAGCGAAGTAAGAGGTGGATTCGTTCCTGGCGTCGGTCGGCGAAATTTGGTCACTGGGTCGCACCCATGACGTAATTCGGTCGTTGGATCCCGGTACTCGATCGTTGGTGATCGAATTACGTGTGGAGCGGGCCTGAGTGACCAAATTTGAGGGACTCCTCTCTCCTTCGCTGATTCTGGGGTCCCGCGCCGTCACTTAGCCCGCGCGGCCTCCAGTAACTCCTCGATCGAGGTACTGATTGCGGCCGCGACCCGGTCCGTATCGGGGATGGCATCGAAGTCGGCGTGGATTCCCCAGTGGAGTTTGCCGTCGTACGAGAAGATCGCGAGACCAAGCCCGTGCTGGGACCAGAGCGGGACGATGGGAAAGCTCGCGATCATCTTTGCTTCCAGCAGATACATCGGAAACTGAGGACCGGGCACGTTGGTGACGGTCAGGTTGAAAGGGCGGACAATGGGGCCAACCACCCGGTTGGCCATCGAGATGAGAGTCAAAGGGGTGCCTCTGGAGAGTTCGACCAGCGTCGAAGCGCCCAGGGCCTGGTTGGTCTGCTTGAGGCGGGCGGTCTCCTCATGAACCTTCTGGAGACGAAGCAGCGGTGCGGGTTCAGACAGCGGCATGTTGACGAGCCACATCGCAACTTGATTGCCCAGCGACCCGCGCTGATCCGCCTGGCGGGTGGACACCGGGACCATCGCCCGGAACTCGATTCCGTCGACGTCGAACCTTCTTTCCTTGGTGAGGAACTGACGAATCGCCCCGGCGACAACCGCGAGAAGGACGTCGTTGATCGACCCGCCGAGGGCCCGGCGGATCTCCTTGATGTCGTCGAGACTGCTCTCGGTCCAATCGACCCGACGGTTGGGACCGACGTCGGGATTGAGCGGCGTCCGGGAAGCAGAAGACAGCCAGCCGGATCGCAACGAGTTGAAGGCGGCGAACGCCTTGCCTCCTCCCACCATCGCCAGTTCACGGCTGCGGGTGCGAAGCGAACGGAGGCTGCTCATCGAGTCGATCGTGCGCCGGGTCACACGGGCCGCCTCAGCCACGACCATCTGGGTGTTGGTCGGTGCCGGCCGCGGGGTCCAGTCGTCCGGAGCTTCCAGCGCGGTCGTAGGGACCACGTTCAGGAGGATGCCGGTGAGGTCGATGCCCGACACCCCATCGATCATGCAGTGGTGGATCTTGGCGATGACGGCGAAGCGATCGTCTTCGAGCCCTTCGACCACCCATAGCTCCCATAGCGGCTTGGCACGGTCGAGTTGCTGCGAGACGATTCTCCCGGCCAGGAGCTTCAGTTGTTCGTCGGTCCCGGGTCGAGGAAGACTCGTGTGGCGGACGTGGTAGTCGAAGTTGAAATGGTCGTCGTCCACCCACACCGGATGTCGGGTGGCCGGCACAAAGGCCAGCCGCTGGCGATATCGCGGGATGTACTGCAGCTTGCCGAGGATGTGCGCCTTGATGCGGGCGATGTCGATGCCGCCATCGGCGAGCTTGAGTTGGGCCGCCTCGAATTGGACCACTGCCCCAACGTGCATATGCGTGCTGGGGGACTCGAGGGCCAGGAATGAGGCGTCGAGGTGAGAGAGCGGCTCGAAATGCGGCTGGACCGAAGCGGTCCTCGTCCCCGGGTCTGTCATATCACCGCGAGGCTATCCCGACCGGAACCGCCGTGGGAAGGTCAGGCGGGAGTGGCGTCCCCACCGTCGGCCCGGGCGATATCGGGGGCCGTGGCAGCCTGAATTGGCTCCGGGCCGTTTGATGGGGTCCGTTCATTGTGATTTGGGGCGCTGGCCAGGTGCCAGGGGATAGAGGTGACCGCTACGCCGGGCTCGAAAATCATGCTGGCCTTGATGGCGAAAGCGGTCTGATTGTGAAGTATCTGGCTCCAAAAGCCGGGAACCACGAACTCGGGGATCACCACATGGATGAGAACGCCGGGTTCGGCGTCTCGCCGCAGTCTCCGCACATAGCGGACCAATGGTTTCGTCAAACCCCGGTAGGGGCTCTCGAGGATCTGCAGCTCGCCGAAGTCCGGGTCCCAGTTGCGGAGGATGCGGTCACGTTGATCGGCGTCCGTGTCGAGGTGGGCGGCGACGACTCGGGGTGCATTCAGCAGCTTCACGTAGCCAAGGGCCCGTCGGACCGGAATGGTGACATCAGACGTCAGGACGATGACTTGCTGACTGACAATGTGGTCGGGATCGCGGATGACATCGGTCGACCGGCTCTGGCGTCGCTGGTAGGTCAGGTCGGTGACCACTACCCGGGGTACGAACAGCAAAAGGAGCTTCACGACGATTCCGTGGGGGTGGACGAGAAGAGAGCCGAGCCTTCGCCTCCTGACCAGCTCGGGGATGATCACGGTGATGAAGGAGTCGAGGTGGGATGCGGCCTCTCTCTGCACGACATCACGCAGTGATCGGAACGGCCGTCCGTCGTCGGCATCGATGAGGCGAAGAGGATGATCCGGGTACAGGCGGTCCCAGGTGTCGAGCAAGTCGTCATCGCCCGGCTCGCGCACGTGGACGACGTTGATGGTCTCGGGTCGGATCATCTCGGCGTATTCGATTGCGCGCTGAGTCGCCCGGCCTGTGTGACTGGCCAGCACGAAAACCCGGTTGGCGCGAGGCATGGCAGGTTCGCCGACGAGTCGCAGGCGATCGGCCACGCCGAGATAGTGCCGTCGGATCCCGAGCATCCCGACCACGATGACCGGAATGGCCGTGATG
>DATEEG010000346.1:0-2404 GCA_035281305.1 Acidimicrobiia bacterium
ACCGGAGAAAGCCTTCGCGCCGCGGTCGATTCGGTGCTGGCGGGCAAGGCCCCGTCCAACGACCAGTTCCCCTCGAGGGGTTGTTCGATCAAGTGGCGCTCAGAAACCACCGGCCTGTCAATCAGCAGGTAGGAGTCAGGAGACTTTGGCGTCTGGCGTCTGGCGTCTGGCGTCTGGCGTCTGAGAGCCCCACGTGCACGCACCACGCACCACCTACCTCGTCACATCCGGAAGACGCCGAATTCGGCCGTGCCTTTGACCACGTTGGAATGGACGGCTGATAGGGCTATTCCCAGCACGGTCCTGGTGTCGCGGGGGTCGAATAGACCATCGTCGCGAATTCGAGCGGTCGAGAAGTAGGCCTGCTCCTCGTATCCGATCTGGGCCTCGATCAATGCTCTCCGTTGCTCGTCCGCCTCGACGTCGAACTCCCTCCCCTGCTCTTCGGCGGCCTGGCGGGCGATGATCGACATCACCCCGGCGAGTTGCTTGGGCCCCATGACTGCCACCTTGTGGTTCGGCCATCCGAAGACGAAGCGGGGGTTGTAGGACTTCCCCGACATTCCGTAGTTGCCGGCCCCGTACGACACCCCGGCCATCAATGCGATGTGAGGCACGGTGGAATTGGCAACTGCGTTGATCATCTTGGCGCCGTCTTTGATGATTCCTCGTTGCTCGTATGCCTTGCCCACCATGTAGCCGGTCGTGTTGTGGATGAACAGCAGCGGCGTGTCGTAGCGATTACAGAGTTGGATGAACTCCGTGGCCTTCTGGGCTTCCTCGGAGAAGATGACCCCCTGCTGATTGGCGATGATTCCGACCGCAAATCCGTGAATCGATGCCCAACCAACCACGAGGGACGACCCGTATAGGGCCTTGTACTCCTCAAACCTCGAACCATCGACGACTCGGCCCAGAACCTCCCGCATGTCGAAGGGGATTCGGAGGTCCCGGGGAATGATGCCCAGAAGATCCTCGGGGTCGTGGATCGGCGGTTCTGCCGGACGGGTCGGCCCGAATCCGAGTTTTCGCCAATTCAGATGGGCGACGATCTCCCGTCCGATCCGCAGCGCGTCGTGTTCGTCCTCGGCGAAATAGTCGGAGAGGCCCGACACCCGGGAGTGCATCTCGGCCCCACCGAGTTCCTCGTCGGTCGATTCCTCACCTGTAGCCATTTTGACCAGCGGAGGGCCGCCGAGAAAGACTTTGGCGCGCTCTTTGACCATCACCGAGTAGTCACACATGGCCGGGACGTAGGCGCCGCCTGCCGTGGAGTTGCCGAAGACCAGGGCCATCGTCGGGATTCCCATCCTCGACATCCATGTGAGGTTTCGGAACCACTTGCCGCCGGTGATGAACACCTCGGCCTGATCTGGCAGGTCGGCCCCACCCGACTCGACCAGGTTGATCAGCGGTAACCGGTTTTCCATGGCGATGTCCTGGGCTCGGAGGGTCTTGGCCAGGCTGTACCGGTTGGAGGAACCAGCCTGGCTCGTGGGGTCGTTGGCCGAGATGACGCATTCGACCCCCGACACCACCCCTATCCCGGTGACGGCGTTGGCGCCGAGGTTCTTGTCAGTTCCCCACGCGGCCAGCGTCGACAACTCGAGGAAGGCCGTGTCCTGGTCGACCAATAACTCGATCCGCTCTCGCACGAGAAGCTTGCCCCGGGCCCGATGGCGGTCGATGTACTTCTGGCCGCCACCCAATCGGGCCTGGGCCTGGAGTTGTTCGAACTCGGCCAGCTTGTCGAGCATGGCCCGGCGGTTGGAAGCGAAGTCTTCGCTTGAGCGATCTACCTTCGTCGGGAGGACTGGCATCGGCGGGGAGGCTAGTGAAGGGAGGGCTCGCCCTCTTCCGGAGACCGGAATCGCGAATAGAAAACCAGGCGTCGGTCGAGAGAATTCTTGGCTCCGTCAGCGGAATGCCGATGAAACCATGACCCTCCCCGGCACGTCCAAAGGACAGCACGATGAACCGACACCCCCGAACCTTCGACGCAATCAGCCTTCTCCAAACCGCCCCGGTGGTCCTCCTGGCGATCTGGGTGGTGACGGCCGTCCTCCGCTCGCTCTAGGTCGCCGTCGAACAGACCATCAGTCCGGACGCCAAAGGTCGATCTGAGCCAGGCCGCTGATCCCCAGCGTCTGCGACAGCTCGCCACAGTGGTAGGCGTCGTGGCTGATGAGGCGCATCAACACTCCCTGGCGCGTGTGAACTTGCGTCTTCTTGTCGGCCAGGGGTTCGAACTGCTCGAACAAGACTGATGGCGTCCAGCGGAGGAGGCAGTCCGCAATTACCTGCCAGGTCGTCGTGAGCGCCCGGGTGAGCTCGGCGGCCGTGCGGGGTGTATCGAGGTCATCCTCCCAGCCCTGATCGTTCAACGGATCCGGGAACGGCGTCG
>DATEEG010000347.1:0-10596 GCA_035281305.1 Acidimicrobiia bacterium
CGACGGGGCCGGCCCGGGTGCCCGCTATCGACTCGTCACCAGGTTCGGGGGCCGCTCCGTGGCACTCGATTACGAGACCATCGGCTTCGCGCGACCGGAGCGGTTGGTGCTGAGCTTCCGTGGCGGCAACACGATCGGGACCGACACGATCACGATCACTCAGACCACCGACCGGACCCGCCTCGACTACTCGGTGGACTTCCGTCTCACCAAGGCACGTTTTCTGACCCCCCTCATAGCGCCGCTCTTTCGCCGCGCCGCGAATAAGGCCCTGGCCGGCCTGGCCCAAGCCCTGGGAGGAACGGTCGCGACGGTTGAACAGGAATCGTGAGCAGTAGGCAGCCGTTCGGCAGTAGGCAGCCAGACCAGGGTGAACGATGTCGACGGTTCTCCCCTACTGCCTGCTGCCTATTGGTCCCTCGTTTAGTGTTAATATCAACGGAGTGCCACCAGGTCCGCATCTGACCATCCAGGAAGCCGCCACTGAGCTTGGCGTCCATTACATGACGGTCTACAGGTACGTTCGTTTGGGAATGCTCCCGGCTCGCAAGGTAGGGACCAGTTGGAGGATCGATGCGGGCGACCTCGAACGGTTGGACACGTCCCCGGAGGTGGCGCCCCGAAAGCGAGCGGCACCCTGGCGTGATCGACTTCAGTCCCGGATGCTGGCCGGAGACGAAGCAGGAAGTTGGGGGGTAGTCGAGGCGGCGTTCACATCGGGAATGACACCGCCGGATTTCTATTGCGAAGTCCTGGCCCCGGCTCTCCACTCCATCGGAGAGCTCTGGCAGAGAGGAGAGTTAGGAGTGGAAGAGGAGCATCTCGCCAGTGCTGTGGCCGCGGGAATCATCGGCCGGCTCGGACCTCGTTTCGCCCGTCGGGGACGAACCAAGGGGACGGTGGTGTTGGCGATGCCGGAGGGCGAGCGTCACGGCCTGGGCCTTGCCATGCTCGCCGACATCCTCCACTCTGACGGCTACAGAGTCCTCAATCTGGGAGCCGACACCCCGGCTTCGGCGCTGGTCGCGGCCCTCGGTCAGGTCCAGGATCTATCGGCCGTGGCGGTTGGCGTTGTCAACGCCGATCGCCTGGCCGCCGCTGCCTCCCTCATCAAGGCCGTCCGTCGATCGTCCGGCCGGGTTCCGGTGGTGGCGGGGGGGGCGGCCGTTCCCAATGAGAAGGCCGCTCTCGCCCTCGGCGCCGACGGCGGGGCCACCGATGCCCGCGCGGTGGGGCCGCTTATATCGGCTATCACCGCCTCCAAGGGCACCGGCAACGTCCGTCCAAGGTCGTAACAGGCGCGGCAGGACCCAACACGAATTTGCTGGGAGATCGCGTCACATCCAGTTCTTGCGAAGCCACCCGACCGCCTGGTCGATGTCGGCTTTCATTTCCTCCTCGGCGATCTTGACCAGGCGATCGCGCGCCGTGTGTTCGGCGAGGTCGATCTCCTGGCCCGGCTTGAAGGTGTAATCCATGCGGTGATAGTGATCGCCGAGGATCTGGCGGCATTGGTAGTCGGGAATGCCCGAGACCGCATCGAACATGAGGCGTAAGAGCGGTTTCGCCCACTGGGCGTATCCCCAGTCGTGGCGCTTGCCGGTGATCCTTGACAGGGACCGCCCGGTCCCCATCGAAAGCAGGCTGATCTCGTCGATCGATGGCCGCTGCGGAATCCGGGCGCGTCGATCCAGACTTTGGGCCAGGGCCGCCATGCTTGGGTTGTTGGCCGCCACCCCTCCGTCGACATACCCATCGACCGACGGAAAGTAGGTCGGGGCGGCGCTCGTGTAGAGAGCCACATCGGCCACCTTCATAGATCCGTCCGTGTCGGTGCCCGGGAAGTTGTGAAAGAACTTCGGCTTCCAGGTTCGCTGGGTGGGATCGGGGTCTTCATTGTCGAGGTCGAAGCTGGAGATCAAGACCCGCTTGCCGAGATCTTGGAGCCTCGTGGAGCCGAATACCGCCTCGAGTTCCAGCCGGAGGTTTCGATTGCTGAACTCGGCGCCCACCACCCGGCCGAGGTCACGGATGTCGTCAAGCAGGGAATCTCCAAAGATACGGGGCGACTTGTCGTAGTAGAGAACCCGCAGATCGCTCGGAGTCAGTCCCTTGGCCAGGCCGAGCGCGATGATCCCCCCGGTGGATGTGCCCGCCAGCAGATCCGCCCGATCGCGCCATCCCGGCAAACGCTTGTCGAGTTGTTGAAGGAGTACGGTCACGAGAAGCCCGCGGACTCCGCCCCCGTCAATCGAAAGAATTCGGTACTTGGCCATAGTCACCTCTCTCGCAAACCGCAACGAGGGACCCAACGCACCCGCCGTGATTCGGGTGGCAGGCGGTTCCGTGCGTTGGGGTGGGAGCACGCACACCTGGTTGATACCACTAGATCAGACCGGAAGACCTGACGAATTCCAGGATTAATCGAACCGCTCCTGCTTTCCCGGACGTAGGTTGCCCGAATGCCCAGCTACCGGCCCCGCCTGACCAGGAAGGCTCTGGCCGGATGCGCGCTTGGGGTACTCCTTTCGCTGCCTCTCCCGGCAGCTGCCCACACTCTCGGGGGTCGCAGCAGCCTTCCTGCACCGCTCTCGTATTTCCTGGCGGGGGTCGCGACGCTTCTGGTCATTGGCTTCGTTGTTCTCGCGGCAGGGTGGCCACGAAGTCGTTGGCAATCAGGAACACAGATCCGAGCGATCGCGGTCCCGGGCTGGCGCTGGGTCGTAGCACTCCTGAGAGCGGGTGGAGTCGCAGGTCTCGTCCTGGTCGTGCTCGCGGGTGTCATCGGGCCTCCCAACAGTGCCCGCAATCCCGGACCGGTCCTGGTGTGGGTTGTGTTCTGGCTGGTGGTCCCGTTGGCAGGGGCGTTACTGGGAGACCTCTATCGCCTGCTGAATCCCGTGCGATCCCTCTCGGCCCTCCTCGGGGCGGATCTCACCGGTACCCGGCGTCCACGCGAGTCGTGGGGAGTGTGGCCGGCGACCCTCGCATTCTCCGGGTTCGTTTGGTTCGAGTTGATCTACCCCAATCCCGACCATCCCCGTCATCTCGCCATCGCCGTCGTGTGTTACACCGCGCTGTTGCTTGGTGTCGGCGAACGGTTCGGTCGCGGCACCGCAATGGCGCAATTCGACGCCTTCGGTACGTACAACCGGCTGATGTCAGCGATCGGACCAATGGATCTTGACCCCGAAGGTGGGCCCGGATGGCGAGGTTGGCTGCGGCAACTGCCCGTGATCCCCGAAGTCCCCGGGGTGACAGCGTTTGTAATCATCATGATCGGCTCGGTGGCGTTCCACGGCATGTCCGCTGCGTCGCGGTTCGAAAGCGCGTTCGGTGGGTTTGGACGATCGATCGCGGGACGCAGCTTGCTCCTCCTGATCACCGTCGTCCTGGTGGGAACCGCCTATTGGATCACCTGCCGCTACGTGACGGGGCGGTCGGCCGCGGGTTCGTCCACCGCATCGGTCGCCCGGCGTTTCATTCACTGCCTCGTGCCGATCGCCTTTTCATACGTGTTCTCGCACTATTTCACTGCGGTCGTTTTCGAAGGCCAAATCATTTTGAGCACCGTGAGCGACCCCTTCGGGCTCGGTTGGAATCTATTCGGCACGGCCCTTCGGCCAGTCGACTTCACGATTCTCTCGACGACCGCCGTTTGGTGGATCCAGGTGTCGGGGATCGCCGCAGGCCATCTGACCGCCTTGATCCTCGTCCATGACCGAGCCCTTCTCGACCTTCCAGGGCCTACGGGGGTCCGGGGCCGCTCTGCCTTCTTGGGCCTCATCACCCTTCTGGCGATCGTTGGGATCACGATCCTGGCGACCGGTTGAGGCGCGGCCGTTCCCAAGCAACTGCCCTGAACTGTTCTGCTTCGCGATCCGTACTGCATTGGGACGATCGTCAAGATGGAGGAGGCATTGATGAGGAGACCCCTGTTGTTGTTGGCGCTGGCAGCCGTGTTGCTGGTGGCCGTCGTTGCTCCGGCAATGGCGGAACGGGACTTCGACTTTGTCGCTCGACTGTCCCCGGATCAAGAAGTCGCCCACGTGGATGCACCTGATGCGGAAGGACTAGCCAAGTTCAAGGTCGACGGAAACGTCCTGAGGTACGAAGTGGTCGTCCGAGGCCTGACCGGATCAGCCACCATGGCTCATATTCATGGACCTGCCGATCGAGGGGTCAATGCCGGAATCAGCATCTGGTTATGTGGCACGACCGCCCTCCCCGGGCCGGCCGGGACCCCGACTTGTAGTCCAACCACTAATGGAGAGTTGGTGACAGGTTCGGTCACGGTCACAAGTGAGCAGCTGGCAATGCTCGACGCCGGATTGGGCTACGCCAACGTCCATACCGCCCTGCACCCCGCGGGTGAGGTGCGGGGCCAGGTTCGGCCACCTGATCGACCTGACGTGAACGGCTAAGTCCGCCTGGTCGAGCATCAAGCGCATGTGGCCCACCGGCCCTGGTTGGTGGGCCACATGCGTGACAGTCGAGCGACTGGAGGTTGGCGAGTCTGCGCCGGTCGAGGACCGTTTGCGTAAACGCTTGGGTACCCCAGGGCAAAGGTTGACTTCAGGGACCAGTCCAACGCCGTCGAGCGACCGGGGGAGGCCTCAGCCGTCTCGGCCGGCTTCGTACTCGACCCAGGCGGCTTCCACCGCGCCAAGGGTGTCCTCGGCCGAGACACCGGGGTTGGTCACGTAATTCAGCAGAGCCGGGTAGAGCTGGTCCGCTACGGATGGGGGCAGCTGGTCCGACGCATCGAAGCGAAAGGTTCCGGCCTCGATCGCGCTGCGCACAGTGACCGCTCGAGCTCGATCGTCGGGATCGGTGTAGGAGCCCACGTCGAAACCCCTGTGGGGTGCAACAAAGGTGCCATCAGACTGGATCCACGACGACCCCCACGACGGGCTCGCCATGGCCCTTACGACCGCACGAACTTCGGGGCGATCCGACAGGACAACCGCGAGGTCGCCACCACCTTCCATCGCAGTCGTATATCGCGGGTCGATCGAAGGGAAAGGCATTGCCGTCATGGGCGCCTCGCCGAATGAAGCGCTGATCCAGGGAGCACCGAGGACCATCCAGCACCGGGGGTCGTCCCTCGGGGCGAGGTCGGGATCGTCGGTCGACGCCAGCTGGAGTGACTCCGGAATGGTCTGGCGGCCGATGACCGTCGGGTCAGGAAAAACGTAGCCGGGCGTATGAGCGAGCAGCCCAACTCGGTTGAGGGCCGCGACAACCTCGGGAGAATCGAACGCGATTTCGTGGTCTGCCCAGCGATCGTAGAACTCCGGTGCCTGTGAGCGGAGGAGGATCGTCTCGAGCCAATCCGTGATGGGCCAACCCGGCGCCACGTCGGTCGCGGCCGCCAGACACCAGGGAGTGCGGCCATCCCTGACCATCTCATCACTCAGCCCGACCAGGTCGTCCCAGTTGGACGGTTGGGTGTACCCCGCATCGGCCAGGGCTTCAGAGTTGTACCAGAGAAACGACTTGGCATCGACCTTGAGGAAGAGGCCATGGGTGCGCCCGCCCAGTTGAGCGAGCGAAGTCAGGTACTCACCGTACGACTCCACCAGATTCTGCTCACCTAAGAACCGTCCGATTTCGATGGTGGGCCGTTCGGCGGCAATCCCCTCCATCTCACCGGGCGCCGAGAGGATCACGATGTCGCCGGGGTCGTCGCCCATAGCGCTTTCCGAAGGGCTTTCGAACGGGCCGACAGCCTTGTAGATGACTTCGACCCCGAGGTTTTGTCCGGCCGACCGTAGGGCTGCGGCAACCTCGGTTTCGGGGAAGTATCCGGTGATTACCACACGGGTGCCCGTCAATGGAGTCTCGCTGCCGACGAGGCTTCCGTAATCGTCGATGCCTCCGGCGATTACCAGATCAGGACGGATCGCTGCCGTCGTGACCGGACACCCGCCGGGAGGGAAGAAGCGATCGCACTCGGCGCCGGTCAGACCGCGGTTGACGGCCTCGCGGCCGAGTGCGACCAGTTCTGAGGGAGCCAGCGCGAATACACCTCGGGGTCCCGATGCATTCGGGCGCACCGCGATCGGTACTTCTTCGTCGCCTGACGGGAACTGCGTGGTGGCCGCCTGCAGGGCCCAATGCAGGGCGTCGATCGCCTCCGGGAGAGCCTCACCGCTGGACTCGGTCGCTCTCACTGCCTCGATTGCGAGAAGGATCGCAAGTTCCCGGTCGTCGGTGATGACGCTCCCCGAGTCCGATGCCAATTGGCGGGCCAGGCTGATGCCGGACAGCTGAACAGCCAGGTCTCTGGCAGTCTGCCGTTCGCTCAACGCAAATGCCGCGAGCAGGACAACGATCAGCGAAATCGCCGTCAAGCCCACGAGCGCCCGGGTTCTTCGGCGGAGCTGGGACTCGTGCAGCACGCGCTTCTGATCGGCCCGCTTGCGCGCCTCATCCATCTCCAGGGCCGAATTGAGAAACGCCTGTTCGCTCGAGGTAAGCCTGACCGGTGGGCCGGATCGCCAGGATGCATACCGGGCCAGACTTGCGCCAGAAAGGAGGAAGTCGGGGTTGCGATCCTGATCGGTCCATTCGGCCACCGCCGCCGCCAATCGACGCTGGGCCCGCAGGTCGTCGCGAGCTTCGTCGAGCCATCCGGAGAGCCGCCACCAAGCGGAGATCAGTGACTCGTGAGCGATCTCGACGGTGGGGCCGCGACTGGCGGGGTCGCGGTCGAAGCTGAGCAGACGGTGGCGGGCAAATGCTCGCAACATGTCATCCACGTACCCATCCCCCCCTTCGAGGGATTGCAGCTCCGAGAGCAGGACCCGACGCCGGGTGAAATAGCCGGAGTCGTTCACCGACACGAGGCGAAGGAAAACGTGCCTCGCCGCTGAACGTGCCTCCGGGGTGAGGGCGGCGAACAGCGACTCGGCTCGTTGGGCGACCGCCCCGGTCAGCCCGCCCATCCCCTCGTAGGCTGCGACCGTCATCGTCGCTCCGCGTCTTCGTTCGAATAGCTCAGTGAGGGTGTACTGGAGCATTGGCAACACGGCCGAGTCGGACACTGCATCGGCGGTGAGTGCGGCCAGAAGCGGCGGCTGTACTACCACTCCGGCCGCGGCGGCGGGGCGGCTGATTGCCGCCTCGAGCTCCGAGGCAATCATGGGCGTCACCAACTCCGTGTGATCCCGGAGCAATTCGCCGAGCCCCGGAGTGGCAAGGGGATGATCGTAAAAGTCGGCACGGAGGGTGATCACTACCCGAAGCCGACTCCGGGGATGGGTCACGGCTTCGACCAGGGCGGCGGCGAAGGCTTCGCGCTCATCGGCCGCGGCGATCGTGTAGAGCTCCTCGAACTGATCGACCACCAGGACCAAAGGCGAAGTCAGATCGGGCAGGACCTGATCCACGGAGCGCCGCAGGCCGGAAGCATCCGCCAGCATCTGGTCGAGCAGAATCGGCGACCGATTCACCGCGACCGAATTGAGGGCCCGCTCGAGTCCCTCGAACGGGTGCACGCCGGGAGTCATCGTCACGATGAACCACCGGTCCGATCCTGAGACCGCGCCTGCCCGGAGGGCCGGTAGGAGTCCCGCGCTGACGACGCTGGACTTGCCGCTGCCGCTGGGACCGACCACTGCGAGGAAACGACGTACGTTGTCGACCCCACCGAGTCGGCTGATCATCCGTTCGATCAGCCGCTCGCGGCCGAAGAAATACCCTGCGTCAGCTTCGTCAAACGGCTCGAGGCCCTTGTAGGGATTGGGTATCTCGGTCCTGGGTTCGAAAGAACCGCCGCTGTTTCCGGTAGCCGAGCGCAGGGCAGCAACGAAGGAATCGACGGTTGGGAATCGCTTCCGACCGGCGGCATCAAGCAGAACTTCGCCCACGAGCGGATCGAGGTCGGCCCCAAGCTCGGAGAGGTTCCCCCGGGTACCTGTCAACAGCTGGGCGGTGAGCGTGGCCAGACTCTCGATGTCCGCCGCTGCTGAGGCCTCGAATCCCGAGGCGATGCCAAAGTCGGTGACGTTGGCGTTGCCCGACCCGTCGAGTAGTACGTTCTCGAGGCTCAGGCCGCCGTGAAACACACCGTGTTCGTGGGCAATCAGCAACGGTTGTGCAATTTGGTCCACTATCGACACAACGCGATCAGAGGGGAGCGGGCCTTGGGCTACAAGCCCGCCCAGGTCGCCTCCGGTTACAAGCTTCTCGACGAGGAAGGCAGCGTCGGGCTCACGCCAGAAGTCGTAGAGCGGGACGACATTGGACGGACCGAGCCCGGCGATCAGGTTGGCGTCGGCTTCGAATCTCCTGATGAACGCCGGGTCGTTGGCGAACTCCGGCCGAATGACCTTGACTGCGACCTCGCGGCCGATCGCGGGCTGATAAGCGCGATAGACCATCCCGAACCGCGTCTTGCCAAGCTTCGATCGCAACTCGTAACCGCGCACAGCCAGCCCGGGCTCCGCCCCGCCTGCTGCGCCGGCCGTTTTCACCGGTTCGAGGCGGGGGTCACCCAAAACTATCTGCTCTTCCAGGTCACGCAGAGGCTCGGAGGGTTCGATCCCGAGCTCGGTACCGAGTCGAGCCCGGAGTTGGCTATAAGCCCGAAGTGCTTCGGCCTGACGCTGGGATCGGTACAGCGCCGTCATCAGCAGTGCGGTGAATCGCTCGCGGAGCGGGTGCTCGCGCACGAGGCCCTGAAGTTCGCCCACCAGCTGACGGCTGAGGCCGCGGGCCAGGTCCGCTTCGATTCGTCCCTCAACGGCGTCAAGGCGGAGCGACTCGAGCCGGTTGATCTCGGCCTGAGCGAACGATTCATAGGTGAACTCCTCGAGAGCTCGACCTCGCCAGAGAGCCAACGCCTCAGCAAACACGAGCGCCGCCGCCGCCGGATCGGACGACAGCAGCGCCCGGGCTTCCGCCACCAGCGCTTCGAATCGGGCCGAATCCAGCTGTGTCGACTCAACGGTCAGGAGGTAACCCGGAGACCGGGTCAGCAGGATGGTCCCTTCCGACCGTGCCGGACGCTCGGGCTCGAGGGCTGACCTGAGGTTCGAGACGTGGACCCAAAGCGCATTTTGCTTACCGGACCCGGCGGCCTCTCCCCACAGCTCATCGAGGATCCGATCGGTCGAAACGATCTGATTGGAGTTCACCAGCATCAGGGCCAGGAGCGACTTCTGTTTGAAGCTCCCGAGGTCCACGGGAATGCCGCCTCGCTCGAATTCGAGCGAACCGAGGATTCTGAATTCCAGACCGCCGCCGGCCATGCCGGGCTCCCATCTCTGCTGATCCCGTTATTCCATGTCTAGCGACTTAAGTCCGACTTAAGCGGTCGCGAACCGACCCCAAGCTGAGCGAGGTTCCCGCCAAGCCCTATCGCCGACGGTGCGGCCATGTGGATCGCATCGCTCCGAATGGGGATCGCCCTGTCAATTGTGGTCAGCCTCTTCCCGGCGGCGTTCAGCCGGCCAACCAAGGATTTGGCTTTCGAAGCTCGTTCGTTATCGGTGATGGCTGGGCACGAGTTCGAATTCCGTTCCCGATCAGATGCAGCTCTTGCCGAGTGGGCTTTGGAGCGCTTCGATCGAGCCGGTCTGGTGCTCCCTCCCCTCCGGATCAACTTCCACGACGAGCCTGCCGGATGTGGTGGACACTTTGGCCTTTATCGAGCTGGAGCGGCGGCCCAGGTCGATATCTGTGGGTTCAACTGGGACCGCTTTGTCGTGACGGCCCGGAAGACGATTCTCCATGAACTCGCCCACGCCTGGCTGGGCCACGAATCGTCGGCAGCGACCCGAGAGCGATTCGTCGAACTGCGCGGTCTGAGTACTTGGGGCGACGACAGGTTCCCGTGGGAGGAGCAGGGATCCGAGCAGGCGGCCGAGATCATCGCCTGGGCGCTGATGGACGAGCAACTCGAACTGACGAGGTTTCGAAATACCAGTCCGCCAGCTCTGGCCGAGGCATACAGGCACCTGACCGGGTCTCTCCCCACGCTGAGGCTACAGAACGTGCTCCAACAGCATCCAGAAGTTTCCTGGTGACCACGTGGAATGGGAAGCCAGGAAAATGGCAGGGGTACGGGGGATGTCCCCCGTACCCCTTTATGCCTCCCTTGCGCCCCCGCTCAAGAAAATGGTGATCAGCGAGCGGCCGACATTCTTTGAAGAACCGCTCGGGATTGCACACGTCGTTCGACCGAGTAACTCGCTGCTCTCGGCCCGACCAGGAACACGAGTCCTTCGTCACCGGAAGCCGATTCCAGGATCTGGTCTTTGGCCTCCTCAGCGCCGGCCACCTTGCGCTGTCTTTTGGTGAGCTTGTGCATGAATCCACTATCGGTCTGATCCGGGAATTCCGCGTATCCATTGCGGTTACACCCCGGATGTCTAGTCACCGGTGACGGCTAGATTCCGGCAGCGATCAACCCGCAACACACCGCCGCGCCAAGGGAGACCGGGCCCCAAATTCGTTCGATTTTGGACCTCGAGACGAAGTTGGCGACTGCTCCGAGGGCAAGGAGTGCAGCCAGCACCCACATTCCGACCCGGCGGGTACCCACCGTGAGTGTCGTGTCGATCAGACCCGCAGCGGCGAGGACGAAGA
>DATEEG010000348.1:0-3441 GCA_035281305.1 Acidimicrobiia bacterium
GTCCCGGTTCCGACAACATGGACGATGTTCATGGAAAGCTCCCTTCGGTCGCAGCGAGGCGTGGCGCGTTTGAGAATGAACTTACCCCGATGTCGGCCAGCCTATTCACGGGATCGTGGCCCGCAACGCAAAAACGGCCACGCGCCACGATTCTGGGGCAGGTCAGAACTGTTCTTCTTCCGTGCTTCCTTTGAGGGCCAGGGTGGAGGCGGCTCCCCCGCTCAGGATCTCCGACACCCTGTCGAAGTATCCAGCCCCGACCTCGCGTTGATGGCGGGTGGCCGTGTATCCCGACTGCTCGAGGGCGAACTCCCGTTCCTGAAGCCTCACGTACGCGGTCATTCCATCAGCCGCGAAACCGCTGGCCAGCTCGAACATGGATGCGTTCAGAGAGTGGAAACCGGCCAGAGTGATGAACTGGAACTTGTAGCCGAGAGCGCCCAGCTCCTTCTGGAACGAGGCGATGGTCGCCTCGCCGAGATTCCTCTTCCAGTTGAATGAAGGCGAGCAGTTATAAGCCAGCATCTTGCCCGGAAACTGCTCGTGGACAGCTGATGCGAAGCGGGAGGCTTCATCGAGGTCGGGGTGGGCTGTCTCGCACCAGATGAGATCCGAATACGGGGCATAAGAAATCGCCCGCGAGATCGCCTGATCGAGTCCTTCATTGACCCGGAAAAAGCCCTCGGGGGTGCGCTCCCCGGTGCAGAACCCTCGATCGCGCGGGTCGATGTCGGACGTGAGCAGGTTGGCTCCGTTGGCATCGGTCCGAGCCACGACCAGGAGCGGCACGTCCATGACGTCGGCTGCCAGCCGGGCCGCCAGAAGCGTCCGAATGTGCTGGCCGGTCGGCACCAGGACCTTTCCCCCCATGTGGCCGCACTTTTTCTCGGCCGCGAGTTGGTCTTCGAAATGAACCCCGGCCGCTCCTGCCTCGATGAAAGATCTCGTCAGTTCGAAGACGTTGAGAGCGCCCCCGAAGCCGGCCTCGCCGTCGGCCACGATCGGCACGAACCAATCGGTATCTCCTTTGGCTTCCGACCACTGGATCTGGTCGGCCCGGCGAAGTGCGTTGTTGATTCGTCGCACCAGGGCCGGCGCCGAGTTGGCTGGGTACAGCGACTGATCGGGATATACCTGTTCGGCCAGGTTCGAATCTCCCGCCACCTGCCAACCCGAGAGGTAGATCGCCCTGAGACCGGCCTTGACCATCTGAACTGCCTGCCCGCCGGACAGGGCCCCGAGGGCCGAGACGTAGTCGTTTGTCGCCAGTTGCTTCCACAACTTCTCCGAGGTTGTGCGGGCGAGCGTGTATTGCTCGCGCAGCGAGCCTCGAAGCGACAGCACCTGCTCCGCCGAGTAGTCGCGCTTCACCCCCGCCCAGCGAGGGTCCGTCTCCCAGGCGTTCTGCAATTGCTCGGCCTCATCCTGATAGCGCACTTTTGGCCGATGGGACGAATCGGGCCCTCTCATGCTCATCTCGACTTCCTCCTAATCAATCAACTCGTAAGCCGGAAGTGTCAAGAATTCAACGAAGCCGGCCCCGAGGGCGACCTCCTCGAACACCTGCCAGGCCTGGTGGAAATCCCCTGTCATGGCAGCCATCTCCTCAGCGGCGATGGCTCGCACCAGATCCGCGTCGATGCGACGCCCGTCGTCCAAAGCCACGCCGTGATGGACCCATTGCCAGATCTGGCTTCGTGAGATCTCGGCAGTGGCGACGTCCTCCATCAAGTTGTCGATGGCGGCGGCGCCGATACCTCCCAGCCAGGCCGTCAGATACCGGATGCCAACGTTGACGTTGGTGCGGATGCCCGCTTCCGTGACCTTGCCACCCTCGATCGTCATGTTGAGGAGGTCGTCGGCTCCTACCTTGACATCCTCTCGGCTCCGGTCGAGTTGATTGGGGGCGTCGCCGAGAACCTGATCGAAACAGGCCCTCGCCACGGGCACCAGGTCGGGGTGCGCGACCCAGGTCCCGTCGCAACCCTGGGCAGCCTCGCGAGCTTTGTCTTCGGCGACCCGGGCCAGGGCCCGCTCGGTGACCTCGGGGTCGCGGCGGTTGGGAATGAATGCGGCCATCCCTCCGATGGCGTGGGCACCGCGGCGATGACACGTCGCCACCTGGAGTTCGGTGTAGGCCCTCATGAACGGAACGGTCATGGTCACCTGGGTCCGATCCGGCAGCACGAACTCTGGGTGATTGCGGAGCTTTTTGATGACCGAGAAGATGTAGTCCCAGCGACCCGCATTGAGACCAGCCGAATGTTCTTTCAGCTCAAAGAGGATTTCGTCCATCTCGAAAGCAGCCAGAAGCGTCTCGATGAGGACGGTTGCCTTGATCGTGCCGCGGGCGATCCCGAGTTTCTCCTGGGAGTAGACGAACACGTCGTTCCACAACCGCGCCTCCAGGTGGCTCTCTAGTTTGGGCAGATAGAAATAGGGCCCCGTTCCCGCCTCGAGAGCCGCCCTGCCACCGTGGAACAGGTACATGCCGAAATCGAACAGCGACGCCGACACCGCCTGGCCATCGACCAGAAAATGGCGCTCGGAAAGGTGCCAGCCACGGGGCCGGATGATCAACCGGGCCGTGTCTTCGTGCAACCGGTAGGTTTTGTCGGGGGTATCGAGAAACAGGGTGCGGCGATAGGCATCGACCAGGTTGGCCTGCCCTTCGATGAGGTTGGCCCAGGTCGGAGAGGTCGCATCCTCGAAGTCGGCCATGAACAGCGACGCCCCCGAGTTGAGGGCGTTGATCATCATCTTGCGATCAACCGGTCCGGTGATCTCGACCTTGCGCTCCACCAGATCGGAGGGAACCGGCGCAACTCTCCACTCGCTTCTCCTCACGTCCAGGGTCGATGCCAGGAACCCGGGCAACTCACCTCGATCGAGTCGCTCCTGGCGATCGGCGCGAGCCTGGAGCAAATCCAGGCGTCGTTTGCCGAACACCCGCTGGAGGTCGGCTACAAACGCCAGCGCCTCCGGGCTGAGAATGCCCGCGAACTCGCCCACGGGCCCTCGAAGTTCGGTACTCATCTGAATCATTCCGTTTAGGCGCTTTCCGTCTCTGTATCAAACCGTTAGGAATGGTCATTCTTTCACCTTTAGGAGCTGGCGTCGGACGCCACGACGGACAAGAATGCGGTTTCTTCGCGATTTTGGGATGGTCGTCATGAACTTCGATGCCAACACTTTCGGCCATCGCCTCCGCCACTACCGCCGTCGGAGGGGCCTGACGCTCGACGAATTGGGTGCCCTGATCGGCCGTCCGGCTCCGTATCTATCGATGGTCGAAAACGGCAAGAAGGAGCCGCGTCTCAGCCAGATCTCGGCACTGGCGGCAGCTCTCGAAGTGACACCGGAGGAACTGCTGGCGCCGGAGGCTCCCAACCGCCGGGCTGAGCTCGAGATCGAATTAGAACGTGCCCAGAACAGCCTTCC
>DATEEG010000349.1:0-6749 GCA_035281305.1 Acidimicrobiia bacterium
GTCATCTACGTGGGCCCGGCCGAGCTGGTCGGATCGGACGTGGCCGATGCCATTCCCGGCTTCGATCCCTCCCGGGCGCTGTGGGTGATCAATCTCGACCTCACCTCCCAGGGTGCCGAGAAGTTCGCCGCCCTCACTGCCAACGCGGTCACCTTCCCGGTGGACAGCCCGCAGCGAAGAATCGCCATCGTCCTCGACGGTGAGGTGGTGGCTTCGCCCGGGGTCGCCCAAGACGTGGGGGCCGAGGGAATCACCGGTGGTGAGGCCCAGATCACCTTTGGTGGGACTGCCGCGGACGAGCAGCAAGCCCGAGATGTCGCCGCACTCCTCCGCTACGGGTCCCTTCCGGTCGCCTTTGAGAGGTCCCAGGTTCAGAAGGTCTCCGCCACGCTCGGAGACGACTCCCTCAGGGCAGGCTTGCTCGCCGGTTACCTCGGCCTGGCCCTGGTGGCGATCCTCTTGATGGTCTATTACCGGGCGATGGGAATCGTGTCGATCATCGGGCTGACCGTTTTCGGATCGATCCTGGTGGCGGTGTTCGCCGTTCTGGGCCGCTACCAGGGGGTGACTCTGACTCTGGCGGGTGTGACCGGGGTGATCATCTCTATCGGGATCACGGCCGACTCGTACATCGTCTACATCGAGCGAGTGAAAGAAGAGATCAGAGCCGGCCGGACGATCCGCTCCGCCGCCGATGAAGGCTTCAAGCAGGCGTTCAGAACGATTCTGACCGCCAACTCGGTCTCCCTCCTCGGTGCTGTGCTGCTCTTCTTCCTGTCGGTGGGACCGGTCAAAGGATTCGCTCTCGCCCTCGGCATCGCAACCTTGATCGACATCTTCGTGGCCCGCGCCTACACCCGGCGGGCGATCTGGCTGCTGGCCCATACCCCATTGGCCGATCGTGGCTGGCTTTCGATCAAGGAGACAGCGAAGTGAGCCTCTGGAGACGGCTCAATCGGGGTGAAACCACCGTCGACTTCGTCGGAAAGCGACAGCTCTGGTTCCGCTTGTCTCTCGCCGCCATCGCCATCACGATGATCGCTCTGGTCTTGCGAGGAGGCCTCAATCTCGGGATCGAGTTCGAGGGTGGCGTTTCCGTCACCGGACCGAACCCGGCGGCGGCGACGGTCGAGGATCTCAGGAGCGTGACCGACGAGATCGGTGTCGACGATGCGGTGATCCAGCTTGTCAACGACGGGGAAGGTTTCCGCGTGCAGACGGTCGCGGTGGACGCGGACACCGAGGCTGCCCTTCTCGAAGGGATCGCACGGGTTTCCGGGAATGACCGGGCTGACCTGTCGATCGACGCGGTCGGGCCAAGCTTCGGCGCCCTGGTTCTCAGGCAATCCCTCATCGCACTGGTTGTGTTCCTGGTCGCGGTGACCCTGTTCATGACCTGGCGGCTGGAACTGAAGATGGCCCTGGCCGGAATGGCGGCACTGGTCCACGACCTGCTCTTGACCACGGGCGTATATGCCCTCAGCGGCTTCGAAGTGACTCCGGCCACCGTGGTCGCACTCTTGACGATCCTCGGATATTCGCTGTACGACACGGTCGTCGTATTCGACAAGATCAGGGAGATGGCCGCTCAGTACGGCGACCGGCTCACCTACTCGGAGGTTGTGAACCGATCGATGAACCTGGTTCTCTCGAGGTCGCTGAACACCTCGTTGACGTCACTGCTGACGGTGGGATCGATCCTGTTCGTCGGCGCCTTCGTCCTCGGCGCCACCACGCTCCAGGACTTCGCTCTGGCGCTCTTCGTGGGCCTGGCGGTCAGCACTTACTCGTCGATCTTCGTAGCGGCGCCGCTGCTGGCCACGTGGAAAGAAAAAGAAGAGGACTGGGCCCATCGTCGCCGCAAGATCGAGGCCAGGCTTCGATCCGAGCCCGCGGCCCCTGAGACCCGGGCAGCGCGGCCCGCCTCCGGACCCGCCGCCCGGGTCGTCAAGCGCCCGGCCCCGAGACCTCCCAAGAAACGGCCACGTTGACCCGACCCGTTCGGCCTTGAATGGGAGGGTGCTTTGGTCGACCCCTCTAGCCCGTAGACTTTCCGACGTGGACTTAGCTTCCCTGGTACGCGATGTGCCCGACTTCCCGGAACCGGGCGTGATCTTCAAGGACATCACCCCGGTCCTGGCCCATCCCGAGACCTTTGCAGAGTTGATCATGGCCATGGCCGAACCCCATCAGGGGGCAGGGGTCAGCAAGGTCGTCGGAATCGAAGCGCGTGGGTTCACCCTGGCCGCTCCGGTCGCCAAAGAGTTGGGGGCGGGGTTCGTGCCGCTCCGCAAGCCCAGCAAGCTGCCGGCCGCGACGATCACCGAAACCTACAGCCTCGAATACGGGACCGACGCCCTCGAGATGCACGTGGATGCGGTCGAAGCGGGCGAGAAGACCCTGATCGTCGACGACGTCATCGCCACCGGGGGGACCGCCGCCGCCGCTGTCAACCTCCTGCGCCGGGTGGGTGCCGACGTCGTAGGTGTGACAGTTTTCATCGAACTGGGATTTCTAAACGGGCGTTCGGCGTTGGACGGAGTGCCCTTCTATGCCCTCATCAAATACGACTGATCCCGACACGATCGAGGCGGGCCTGGTCCCGATCATCGAAGCTCACCGACGGCACTTTCCCGACGTGGCGGGCGGGGGAACCTCACCTTCGGCGGCGGGGTTAGAGCTCATCCAGTCAGCTTTTGCCACGGCCCGGGCGGCCCACGAAGGGCAAGTTCGCAAGTCGGGCGATCCCTACATCACCCATCCGGTGGCAGTGACCCAGATTCTGGCCGACTACGGGCTCGACGCCCGGACCCTCGCCGCCGCGTTGCTCCATGACACCGTAGAAGACACTGAGTTGACCCTTCACCAGGTCGAGGCGAAGTTCGGCCCGGAGGTGGCCCGCCTGATCGACGGCGTAACCAAGCTCGACCGCATCCAGTACTCCTCGCCCCAGGAAGCCCAGGCGGCGACCATTCGGAAGATGGTCGTGGCGATGGCCCAGGATGTGCGGGTCCTCTTGATCAAGCTGGCCGACCGTCTACACAACATCCGCACGGTGTCGGCCCTCCGGCTCGAGAAGCAGCAGAGGGTGGCGCGGGAAACCCTCGACGTCTACGTCCCCCTGGCCCATCGGCTCGGTGTCCAGGAGATCAAGCACGAGTTGGAGGATCGATGTTTTGCCATCCTCGAACCGGGCCTCTACGCCGAGATCGAAGCCAAGCTCAGCGATCGAGCACCCGAACGCGAGGTGTTCATCGAGAAGGTGACCTCCGAGCTCGAGGCCGCCCTCAAAGAAGCAGGCATACCTGCCACCATCACTGGCCGCCCGAAGCACCATTTCTCGATCTATCGGAAGATGGTCGAGAGCCAGCGCGGCTTCGAGGACATTTTCGACCTGATCGGGATTCGGATCATCACGGCCGATACCCGCGGTTGCTACGCAGCCCTGGGCCTGGTCCACTCGAAGTGGGTGCCGATCTCGGGCCGATTCAAGGACTTTGTCGCCATGCCCAAAGTCAACCTGTACCAGAGCCTGCACACGACCGTGATCGGACCGGACGGCAAGCCTCTCGAAGTCCAGATCCGGACCGCCGAAATGCACCGCCTGGCCGAATCGGGGATTGCAGCCCACTGGCGGTACAAAGAAGGGCCGGCGGCGATGGATATCCCCTGGGTGGGGGACATCCGCACTCTCCTCGAGACCGAAGACCCCCAGGAATTCCTGACGAATCTCAAGCTCGACTTCTACCAGGACGAGGTGTTCGTCCTGACTCCCGCCGGTGACGTCAAAACCCTGCCCCGAGGCTCGACCGCAATCGACTTCGCCTATGCCGTCCACACCGAAGTCGGGAATCGTTGTGTCGGTACCCGGATCAACGGACGACTGCTTCCTCTTTCGACCCGGCTCGAGTCGGGCGACATCGTGGAAGTCATCACCAGCAAGGCCAACGACGCCGGTCCCAGCCGGGACTGGCTGAACTTCGTCACCACCTCGCGGGCCAAAGCCAAGATCAAGGCCTACTTCCTCCGAGAGCGACGGGAGCAAGCGCTGGCCGAAGGACGTGAACAACTGACCAGCCTCCTCCGCAAGGAGGGCCTCGGTTTGTCGGCAGTCGAACGGGACCGCCACCTCTCCGACCTCGCCTCGGATTTGGGCAAGGCCGACCTCGACGGACTCCTCGCGGCGGTCGGCGATGGATCGATCAGCGCCAGCACCGTCGTCCAGCGCCTTGTCAAGGTGGTACGGCCCGAAGAGTCCGAAGAGGACGAAGACCTGCTCGCACCGCCCCGTCCGCGGCGGGGAAGCACCCCGGGGGCAGGCATCATCGTCGAGGGAATGGACGACATGCTCGTCCGGATCGCTCGCTGTTGCGCTCCCGTTCCGGGCGATCCGATCGTCGGCTTCATCACGATCGGCCGGGGGGTGTCAGTGCACCGCTCCGACTGCACCAACATAAATTCGCTGTCCGATCAACGGGAGCGGATGGTCGAGGTCTCGTGGCCGCCCGACCGGGTCGGCACTTTCGCGGTGTGGGTTCAAGTCGAAGCCCTGGATCGGACCAGGCTGCTCCGAGATGTCACCGCCGCCATCTCCGACCTGGGCGGGAACATCACCGCTTCGTCGTCGGTTACCGGCCGCGACCGGGTCGCGATCCTTCGCTATGAAGTCGAACTATCCGATCCGGGCACGGTTCCGCGGCTGATCGCCGACCTGCGCGGGGTCGACGGCGTGTTCGCGGCTTACCGCCTGGTCACCGAACCGTCTGGTCAATGAGCAGCGGTGCTGATCACCTCTGAAGCACTCTGGCTGGCCCAGACCAACTGCTACCTGATCGCAAATGAGGAAGGGGGGACGGCGGTGGCCGTTGACGCCCCGCCCGACCCCGACGCCATCGCCCGGCTGGCCAAGGCTCACGACCTCACCGTGGTGGCGCTGCTGATAACCCATGGCCATGTCGATCACGCCGGAGGCGCCGGGGCCGTCAACCGGGCGACCGGAGCATCGGTGTACGTCCATCGGGACGACGACTTCCTGACCCTCGACCCGACCGCGCAGATGAGGTCCTTGTTCGGCATGGTCCCCCCAGGAGATTTCGCACCTCCGGAGGAGATCACCGGCCTTCATCACGGCGAGCGTCTCCATCTCGCCGGAATCGAGTTCGAGGTTCGGCACACCCCCGGGCACACCCCGGGCCATTGCTGCTTCTTCATCGAAGAAGAGGGCGTCCTCATGTCCGGAGACCAACTGTTCCGCGGCTCGGTGGGTCGGACCGACCTCCCTGGCGGTAGTTGGAACGAACTGATCTCTTCGATGAACGCGCAGGTCCTGACTTTGCCTGACGACGTGCGGGTACTGCCCGGGCACGGCCCGGAGACGACGATCGGGTTCGAACGCCGCACCAATCCCTTCCTTTAGATCGTTTTCGCGCATCAAACGCAGCCCTGCGGCCGCGTTTGATGCGCGAGAACGGGGGAGGGGAGGCACTATTAGCCTCGGCGGCCGTGCCAACCGTCAAACCCCGAACCATGCCCGGCGTGCTCGAACTGCTCCCCCTCGAGCAGGTGGCCTTTGAGCGAATGCTCGACACGATCAAGGTTGAGTTCGAGCGGTTCGGCTTTCTCCCCGTCGCTACGCCGACGATGGAATTGAAAGATGTCCTGCTGACCAAAACCGGCGGCGAAACGGAACGCCAGGTGTATCTGGCGCAGTCGAGCGGGGCGCGGGACCAGGGTCATGAACCGGATCTTGCGCTTCGCTTCGACCTGACCGTGCCGCTGGCTCGCTATGTCGCCGAGCATGAACAACAACTGGCATTTCCCTTCCGGCGGTATCAGATCCAACCTGTGTTCCGGGGCGAGTCCCCCCAGCACGGCCGCTATCGCGAGTTCTACCAGTGCGATATCGACGTCGTCGGCCGTGACCAACTCTCGATCAAACACGATGCCGAGATCCCGGCGGTGATAGCTGCCGTATTCGAGCGGCTTGGATTCGGAGCCTTCACCATTCGCATGAACAATCGCAAGGTGCTCAAGGGACTGCTCGATCACCTCGGGGTCGACGACCCCGGCCGGCAGGGAGCGATCCTCCGGGAGGTCGACAAGCTCGAAAAACGGGGGCCCGAGGCGGTTGGGAAGTCAGTCGCCGGTCTCGGGATGGATTCGGCGGCGGCAGCGCGTCTGCTCGACATCGTCGGGTCGGGTCCCATCAAAGGGGACGCCATCGGTGGGGCCCTCGACGAGCTCGACATCGATCAACCCCGGCTGACCGAAGGTGTCTCCGAGCTGCGCAGGGTGTTCGAGTTGATGAAGGCTCAGGGCGTTGACGACGCCCGCTACGCACTCGATCTTTCGATCGCCCGCGGGCTCGACTACTACACCGGCACGGTGTACGAGACCCTCTTCGACGACCACCCGGGCCTCGGCAGCATCTGTTCGGGAGGCCGCTACGACGATCTCGCCTCGCTTTTCACGTCCGCTCGGCTTCCGGGAGTCGGAATTTCGATCGGCCTCACGCGTCTGTTCGCCCAGTTGATGGAGATCGGTGTCATCGAGACCGCCGCCAGCTCGGTGATGGTGCTGGTGACCCTTCTCGACGACGTCGGCCTAGCCGACAATCTTGGATTGGCTACTGCCCTGCGGGCGGCGGGCGTCAATACGGAGGCAGTCCTCGAAACGGGCAAGCTCGGGGCCCAGCTCAAATACGCCTCCCGTTCCGGGATCCGCCTCGCCCTGATTTGCGGCGAGGATGA
>DATEEG010000350.1:0-4330 GCA_035281305.1 Acidimicrobiia bacterium
ATGGAGAGTATCCACCGGCAGAACTATCCGGATCTGGAACACATCGTGATTGATGGAGGCTCCATTGACGAGTCGGTCGCGGTGATTAAGAAGTATGAAGGGCAGGTGGCCTATTGGGTTAGCGAGCCGGACAATGGTCAAACTGATGCCCTTATCAAGGGCTTTGCTCGCTCACGTGGGGATATCCAGTGTTGGCTCAACTCTGACGACCTCTTCGAACCTGGGACCCTCGCCGAAGTGGGCGCCTATTTCGCTCGAAATCCGGATGTCGACTTTGTCTACGGAAATTCGACATGGATCGACGACGAGGGCGTCGTCATCAAGCCCAAACGTGAGCATGGGTTCAGCAGATTTATCTGGATGTACGACCACAATTACATTCCTCAGCCATCTGCCTTCTGGCGGCGGCGGCTTTATGAAAACGTTGGTGGGCTAGATCCGCAGTTTGATCTGGCGATGGACGCCGACCTGTGGATTCGGTTCGCCGACGTCACTAAACCTCGTCATGTCTCGAGCTCCTGGTCGCGGATGAGGTTCTACGGAGAACAGAAGAACACGCGTCTAAGAAGCAAGTCGAGTCTCGAGGGCAAGGCCATTCGGAGCAGATACCTCCACCCTCGGTCAGCTCGGGAGGTGGCCCTCAAGTCCGCGGCGGCTCGGTCGCTAAGAGTCCTTTGGAAGCTGAGCAGTGGGTGCTACACCGGTTCTGAGTTGCTTTTGCATTTACGGACCTTGGTTCGAGGCAAATCATGGGAAGAGCAGCGCCTGGCCAGGCCGACTCCCAAACTCAATGAATCAAGCGGTGCTGTCGCCGACGTTGGAGTCGAGTCAATCGGTGACGAATCCGGCCCCTGATCAGGCGCCCCAAATAGCTCCCTTTCTCATTTGGAAAGTTGCGCCAGAGTTGATAGGGCGAAGGAAAGAGCCGATGCCAGGAGGCAATGAGCACCTCAGACCACCGCCCGCCCTCCAATAGGGGTAGGAAAAACTGCCGATATCGGAACCTATCTTGTCCTTCGGTTCCCAGCATCCTGATGGATGGCGGCCAGGTGCGGTTCCACATCCAGTCGTTGAGTTCGAATTCGGCCGGCGGAGACAACTCCAAGTCGACGTGCGCGGCTGCGATTGTCGAGCGAAACGATCTGCCCAGGCCCAGCGCCTCAGCGATTTTTACCGCCCTATCCAGGTCAAGGTTCGAATCAGCAAGAATGCGGACCACGTCGACGTAGCCCAGCAGATATCTGAAGCGGTCTTTATTCAGATGAAGAGCGGCAAGAACCAGGCTGGGCTCGATTCCGAGGACCCTCACAGACTGGTCGGTGGCGGGTAAAAGGCTCGATGCATTCTCGAAGAGGATCCCGGCATCGCGCGTCGCGGCTACCTCGAGCTTCAGTGGGTCCAGATGAAGATCCACCGGGAGACTGTGGAATCCAAGATCGATCGACTGCAAGCGGGCCGACTGCAATTCAGCTGGGTCGGACAACAGAGAGTGGCGTGGCTGCAGAGCGGCGAGAAGATCCCCGACCCGATTCCGATGCCAAGGAGCGAGGACGAGATCAATGTCCCAGGCGGGTCGCTCTCCTAGCCGCGAATACCAGCGAGCCTCGTTGGCGATCCCTTTGATGACAAATAGGTCAATCCCGAGCTGCGCGGCTGTTCCTGCGATCTCATTGCAGGCATCCAGGAGCATCCTGTTTCGGGCCCATCCGAGGGCATCAACCCTGTTGAGTTCGATGGCGGCGTCGCTCTCAACGGCGAGCCCTTGATCCATCGCCGTTTTGAGAAGACCGCCAAGTCGATGTTCCTCGGCGGAGCGCACGATGTCGGCGGCGATGTTCCCGTTGAGACTGCGCCCGGCAGCGAGATCGATCAAAGCTTTGGGAGGCCTCACGGAGGCAGGTGTCTCATGTTGCAGCCTGTGTGCGGGCTTCCCTAAATGACCCAAGAATTTGAAACGAAGGTGAAACGTCAGCCATGAAGACAGCCGAATTTCGCGGGTGGACGCATGACATGGATTAAGTCTCTTCGTTGCTCATTGACCACCCGCCGGCCAGAAGCTGGGAACCAAAATTACTAATGTCGCCACGACAAGCACCGTGAGGGGCGCACCCAGTCGGGCATAGTCTCCGAATCGATATCCGCCTGGGCCGTACACCATCGTGTTGGTCTGATAGCCGATCGGGGTGAGGAAGTCCACTGAAGCTGCCACCGCCACGGCTATGGCGAACCCGCGGGCCTGGACCCCGGTTGCAGAGGCCGCTGCGATGGCGATCGGAAACATCAGAAGAGCAGCGGCGTTGTTACTCACCACGGCCGTCAAGATCACCGTCGCCAGCACGACCCCGGCCAGGATCCCCCGGTCGCCGAAGCCAGCGAATAGATCCACCAGTCCACCTGCCAGTGCGGACGCCAGGCCCGATGACTCGACCGCGGCCGCGACACCGAAGGCGGAGGCGATGACCACGATCACATCCAATTCGACTGCCGCCCGTGCCTCACTCGGCGTGAGAATCCGCAGTGCCACCAAGCCGACCGCCGCCAAAAGGCTGGCATTCAGGATCGGGAGCAGGTCGGCCGAAGCCGAGACCACCAACCCGAGAGTGATGAAACCCACGATCCAGGCCCTCCTGCTGGGCAGCGTGGCGGCGGGGCGGAGGGCAGAGACAAGTAGGAAGTCATTTCTGTCGCGCCAACGGTCCCGAAACCCGGAATCTGCGACCAGCAGCAAGGTGTCTCCTACCCGGAGCGCGATCTGTCCGAGCTTCCCTTCGACCCGCTGCCCGGCCCGGTGAATGGCGAGAACGGCTGCCTGATAGCGCGATCGGAAGCCGGCCTCGAACAAAGTCTTGCCCACCAGAGGGGATTCGGCCCCGATCACCGCCTCGAAATACCGTGTGCCCTCGCCGTTGAGGTCCATGAAATGACCATGCTCGGCTGAGCGCAACCCTCGGGTCCGTTGGAGGTCCAGGACCTGGTCGGCTCTACCGACAAAGCGAAGGCGGTCACCGTCCTGTAGGACTGTGTCGGGTCCCACGGGGGCGATTAGTCGCTGCTGTCGTTCGAGGGCGGCGAGAAACAGCCCCGAGAGATGGCGAAGTCCCGCCGCTTCCACCGTCTTGCCCCCTAAGGATCCGCGAGGTTCAACCACCATGTCAACGACAAAGCCTCGGGTTTCCTCGTCGGCGGGGCTTAGGCCGACGGGTTGTCGATCGGGCAACAGAACCGGCGTCAATACGACAAGGAGCAACACACCCACGACCGCGATCGGCAGACCAACAGCGGTGATCTCGAAAAAACCCATGGGCCGTTCGCCTTCGGCAACAAGCAAACCCGAAATGACCAGGTTGGTCGAGGTCCCAATCAGGGTCACGACCCCACCGAGAAGAGCGGCGAAAGAAAGCGGCATCAGGTAGCGCGAGGGCGAGCGACGGCGGGCGACCGCCCACGCCCTCACCTGCGGCAAGAGCATCGCCACTATTGGCGTGTTGTTGAGAAAGGCTGAGGCAGCAGCGGTCGGGCCCACGAGACGGGCGAGGGATAAGCGAGGCCCTTCCGTGCTCCCCAAGGTCGCCTGGACGACTGGGCTAAGGGCGCCCGTCTTCTCCACCGCCCGAGCCAGGATGAAAAGAGCGGCCACCGTGAGGGGGGCCGGGTTCGAGAATCCGGCCAGAGCCTCGGTCGGAGTAACGATGCCCGCCACCAAAACGAGCACCATCCCACCGGACATAGCCACCGCCGGAGAAACCTTGTCCGAGATCAAGACGGTCAGTACCCCGGCCACAACGGCCAGCGTGAACCACGCTTCCCACCCCACGGCGCGCGTCCTTATTCGGCCGGGCTGCCGATGTAGCCCAGCCGCTCCAAGTAGAGAGAGATCTGGTTGGCCGCCTCTTCGGGCGAATAGGCGTTGGTATCGATGGTGATTTCGGCATCGGCTGGCTCCTCGTAAGGGTCGGAGATGCCGGTGAACTCGGGGATCAACCCTGCGCGGGCTTTGGCATAGAGCCCCTTGCGGTCGCGGCTCTCGCACACCCCGAGTGAGGTGGCGACATGAACGAGGACGAAACCTCCGTTCGATTCCACCAGAGCCCGGACGTGACGTCGGGTGTTGTCGTAAGGAGCGATCGGAGCGCAGATGGCGATACCTCCGGCTTTAGTGATCTCAGAGGCGACATAACCGATCCGCCGGATGTTGAGGTCGCGATGTTCCTTCGAGAAACCCAGTTCGGAGGAGAGGTTCTTTCGCACCAGGTCGCCGTCGAGCATGGTCACCGGCCGTCCCCCCATCTCCAGGAGCTTGACGAGGAGGGCGTTGGCGATAGTTGACTTG
>DATEEG010000351.1:0-26076 GCA_035281305.1 Acidimicrobiia bacterium
GGCCGGCGGCCCCGCGGCCGGGTGTGCGGCCGGGGGCGGTTGGGGCGCTGGCGCCATCACGGGTTGGGAACGCTTGTCGTCGGGCGGCAGCAGAACCGTCGCCTCGTCCGAAGAGCCGGCGAACACCACCGGAGGGGCCGCACGGCTGACGTCGGGCAGCGCGACAGGCAAGACCAGGGTCGAGTCCCGAGCCAACTCGGACGCGAAAGCACGAGCCGAGTCCGGGCGCAGGCCAGGATCCCGGGCCAACCCCCGGGCCAACGCCGGCACGGCCTCGGGCGGTAATTTCCCGAGGTCGGGGCCCTCCCCCGCACGAATCATCTCGAGTAGGCCAGCGGTCGTCTCCGCCGAATACGGCTTCTCACCGGTGAGCATCTCATAGGCCACTGCGGCCAGCGAGTAGATGTCGGATGAGGCCGACGCCGGCTGACCAGAGATGAGTTCGGGGGCCACGTACGAGATCGTCCCGACCATCTCGCCGGGTGAGGTGACCGTGGCGGGATCGTCGAGGGGCTTGGCAATGCCGAAGTCCGCCAGTCGGATCCTCCCGCCGGGTTCGATCATGAGGTTGGCCGGCTTGATGTCGCGGTGAACAATGCCGTTTTCGTGTGCATAGTCGACCGCAGCAGCCACCTGTCCAATGAAAGAGCCAACCGATGCCAGATCCATCGGGCCACTCACTGCCAGTCGCTTCGCGAGCGTTTCACCCGCTATGAGCTCCATGGCTATCCAGGGGCCGTCCTCGTCTTCACCGGCGTCGAACACCGTGAGAATTCCCGGGTGATTGAGCCCGGCAGCCGCCTGGCTTTCACGCCGGAACCTATCCGACGCCGCCCGGTCGGACCTCAAGTGAGGAGACAACCGCTTGATGGCCAATTGGCGCTCGAGAAGGGTGTCGGTAGCCCGCCAAACAGTGGCCATACCCCCTATCCCGATTTGCTCCTCCAGTGAGTAGCGACCGTCGATCACCGGTCAACCCTACCTAGAGCCCCGCGCTTGCCAACAAGGCACCCGCTATCCGATGAGGGTTGCGGCGGTGGCAGCCACTGCGAACGCCACGAGCCAGGAGGCCAGCGACCCGACCAGGACGTACTCGGGCGAGATCTTGCTGTTGGCTCCTGTTATCTCGGGGAATCGGAGGAGGCTCTTGGCGGCGGCGACCAGGCCGGCGGCCCCCGCCTCGCCCATCAGGACCAGGAGGAATATCAAGAGCCGCTCCATACCTCCGATCCAGCGGCCGGCACCCGCTTCGGCAGGAAGTGCCACACCGCGGGCCCGCCGCAGGATCCAGCGGACTATGAAATTGGCCGGAGTGATCAGAACGGCCGCTCCGATCAGGACGATGACCAGGTCGCGGGGGCCGTCGATATTCATGCTGACGACCCGATCAAGTGGTCCCGCGATCGGAGCAATGCAGCCAGCCCGTGGCTTTGCATTCTCCGGCTCACCGAACTCTTGTTGACACCGAGGCGGGCGGCGGCTTCCTGTTGAGAGGCGCCACCCATCAACAACTTGAGGATGGTGGCGTCAGCCTCGTCGATGCCCGCGATCGTCTGGTCGCGCAGCACCAGGATTGCGTTGTACGACGGCTCCCGGGCATTGCCGGTCCGGCAGACCGTGCGAAGCGAATTGGGTTCCTGGTTGGAGCGTTCCGTTCGGGCCAGTTCCTGCAATGCCTCTCGCGCCCGCCACCAACACGGGCCGTCCTGGCCGAACGGCGTACGGCTGTCGTCTTGCGTCCGCAGAGTTCCCCACCCGATTCCGATCCTCACATCGACCTTGCCCAAGAGCTCAACCCTGAGACGAAAGGAGGCGTCGATGGCATCCTCGATCCGCTCGAACATCCCCTGGAATTCATCGCCCAGAGTCGGTGTGAGAGGCTGGACGGTCGGCATGGCGGCATTGACGTTCGCCAAGGCCCGGTCGAGACGCTGCTGCAAACGTGAGCGGCTGCCGGCCTGGCGCGATCCCACCACATCCCCGATGACTGCCGCCCGGTTCCGGCGGTCGGTTGCGTTCATAATGCAACTTTAGCCAAGTTGTCGTTCATCTGCAACTCTGGAGCAGGTGCGTCGCTCAGGCAACTCAAGCGAGACGCGAATCAAATCCGAAAGTGAGCCGCTCCTCTACCTGGTACGGCACCGGTATATCCCTGGTTTCACGATTCCCGCTAACCAGACGCCGCCCGATCTCAGCGAACCATGTGTTGTTGGGCACCACCCACGGCCATAGCCGCAAACCGACCCGGGCCCCCACCATGGCCCCGACCATCGAAGCCATCTCACTTCCTCCGAGCGTGGCCGCGACCTCGATCAGACGATAAGGCTCGATCGAAGGAGATGAGGCCAGGCTGATTGCGACTATCGGTTTGTCCAAAGCAGAAGGCGGTCCGTCTTCGACCACCTTCCTGAGAAGGTCGATGGTGGGATCATTCACCCAGGCGGCTGCTTTGCGAAGCCGCGCCGGCAAGCCCCGGGCGTCATCCATCCGGCTGAAGAGGTAGTCCTCCCGGCCGATCTCGGCCAGGGCCCGTTCCATCAGTTCGGCCGAGGCTTGCAGGAGGTCGCGCCCGACCTGGGCGAACGAAGAAGCAGCGACCGCTCCGGCGACAGCCGCGGCTCCAACCACACTGGCGGCGTCGATGTGCGTGACTCTGGCAACCGAAATGGCGGCGGTGGCGAGGCGCCCGGGGTCGCGCCGAAACCAGACGCCGACCGGGTACACCCTCGAAGCCGGTTCCGCCGAGGGTTCGACCGTGGCGGCGCCCTCGCCTCTCGAGATGGCGTCGAGCCACGCCAGGAAGCTGTCCGACGGTGCCCTATAGACGGAAGGGTTCTCGGTATCGGCCCCCAATTCCTTCCATTCCTCCCCCAGCAGGACGCGGTCGACCCCGTCGTTGCGGAGGACGTGATAGGCAACAACGGTGGCCTGCTGGGTAATGGCCGAGTACCCGATCGGGCTGTTACCTCCGGCGACGTCGCCAGCGGCGGCGGCCAACATCACGCCGGCTCCTTCGCCGTTCAGGAGCGAAAAGAGGGGCGTGCTCGAGTCCGTCACAGGCGGCCGAGGCTAGCTCGGTAGCCTGGACGGCAAGTGCAAAGATTGCTCCTGGTCGCCAACCCCTCCTCGTCTCAGTTCACCGGCGGGGGTCACCGGACCGTTGTCCGGATCCTGCAACGCCGATTTGACGTGGAAACCGCCTGGCCACAGTCCACCGAACATGCCAGGGCGCTTACCGCCGAGGCCACGGCCGATGGCTTCGAAGTGGTAGCCGCCATGGGGGGCGACGGCGTCGTCCACCACGTCGGTCATGTCCTGGCCGGCACCGAGACCGCGCTGGCCGTGATCCCAACCGGCACCACCAACGTGTACGCGCGCCTTTTCGGAATTCCCCACAAACCCGTCACGGCCGCCCGCCTCCTCATCGGCGCCCACCTTCGACGGCCCACCAGTGTTCTGGCGATGGACGGTCTCCAGGAGCAGGGTGAAGTCCGTCGCCACGCCCTCTTCGCGGCAGGTTTCGGGTTCGACGCCGCCGTTGTGAGGGCAGCCGAGCAGGAGCCCTACCGGAAATATCATTTCGGAGCGCTCCACTACGCCAGGACCGCGATCGGCACCCTGCTCCGCGACTATCGAAAACGACGGCCCCACATCCGCGTCAGTGCCGGGGCCCGGGCTGCCGACGCGGTGGCTGTGCTGGTTCAGTTTCAGCCCGTCTATACCTACTTCGGGCGCAAGGGTCTGCGATTGAGCCCGGAGCCGCCCGACCCCATGTCGGCACTCGTGGTGGAGGCGCTGCCGGCCCGCCGGCTCCCCCGGATCATCTCCGGTTTGATCGGCGGGGCCGATCTCGATCGATTACCCGGGATGCAGGTCTGGACCGGGCTGGAGTCCGTCGCGTTCGAGGCTGATCCCCCGGTTTGGGGCCAGGCCGACGGTGAGATGACGGGGGCCTGGAGGACTGTCTCCATCTCGCTGAAGCGGGACGCTCTGCACGTTCTCGTTCCGCCGAACCCTCCTCGCTAGGTGGAAGGCCCGTCGGTCTTCTGTCATCCTACGTTGACAGATGCGGAGCTGTCAACGTAGGATGACAAAATGGATTTCAACCCAACGGCTCTCGAGGCGGCAAGTGAGGATCCCGCGGTCGGGCTGCGAGCGGTCGTCGCACTCCGTCGTCTGGCCGACCGGCTCGAAGTTGTCCAGGTTACGGCGGCCAGACGGGCCGGATGGACTTGGCAGCAAATCGGCGATGCCCTCGGAATCACCCGGCAGGCGGTCCACAAGAAGTACGGGAGGTAAGGATGTTCGAAAGATTCACCCGGGCGGCCCGGGAGGTCGTCACCAACGCCGTCGAGATCGCGGGCAACCGCGGCGACTCCCGTATCGGCACCGAACACCTGCTGGCGGGGGTGGCGGCGACCTCCTCTCCTGCTGCGCAAGTGCTCGATCGCATGGGAGCCGGGTCAGAGCAAGTTCGAAGCGCGATCTCGAACCTCGACCGGTCCGCCCTCGCAGCCGTCGGCATCGACCAGGACTCGATCCGCCTGGGACCGGCCGCCAACGAATGGTTCACGAGGAAACGACACATCCCGTTCAACCGCGCCGCCAAGGCCGTGCTCGAAGGGGCCCTGCGCGAGGCCCTCACCATGCGGCACCGATCTATCGGTTCCGAGCACATCCTTGCCGCCCTGACCGCGACGGGCGCCGAGGACCCGGCCCGCCGGATCCTGGCCGGACTGGGGATAGACGTCGCTTCGCTTCGCCGCGAGGTGTTGACGCCGCGCTAATTCCGGACCGGGCCAGTGCCGGTCGTGGCGGAGAGTCCTCAGGCAGTTGCGGGGATCACTCCCAGTCGCCCTGCCTGGAAGTCCTCGTAAGCCTGAATCAGCTCATTGCGGGTGTTCATCACAAAAGGTCCGTACCAGGCCACCGGCTCCCCGATCGGCCTGCCGCCAAGGATCAGCACATCGAGGCCCGGGGTGCGGGTCTCCTGGATCGGATCGGCGCCGATCGTCATCTGATCGCCCGCTCCGAATACCACCAGTTGTCCCATTCCGGCCGGCCGCCGCTGGACGCCGAAGCTCCCCTTCCCGCTCAACACATACACGAGTGAGTTGAAGTCGGGCCTCCACGGCAGGCGGAGCTGCGCCCCGGGACTGAGCGTGGCGTGAACCATCGCGATCGGGGTGTGCGTGGATCCGGGCCCCTGATGACCTCCGACCTCTCCGGCGATGACCCGCAGAAAAGCTCCGCCATCAGGGGAACGGAGCAGTACCACCTCCCCAGCCCGCAGGTCCTGGTACCGGGGTGTGAGGAACTTGTCCTTGGCGGGCAGGTTCACCCAAAGCTGGAAGCCGTGAAACAGCCCGCCCGACATCACGAGCGACTCCGGTGGCTTCTCGATGTGCAGCAGGCCCGAACCGGCGGTCATCCACTGGGTGTCGCCGTTGGTGATCAGGCCGCCACCTCCCTGCGAGTCCTGATGCTCGAACGTGCCGTCGATCATGTAGGTAACCGTCTCGAATCCGCGGTGGGGATGCCAGGGAGTCCCCTTGGGCTCACCCGGCGCATACTCCACCTCCCCCATCTGGTCGAGATGGATGAAGGGATCGAGTTGGTCGAGAGGGACGCCCGTGAATGCCCGTCGAACCGGGAACCCTTCGCCCTCGAAGCCGCTCTGGGCGGTCGTGACCGACCTGACCGGACGTTCGTTCTGACCGGCATTCGGAACGACCACCGGCAATGACAGGACATCGGGAACGGTTACGGCTGGCATTGGATCTCTTTCGTCGTCGTGGTGGTGAAACAATAGTTGTGTGTGCAACATTCCTTCGTAACATGTCAAGTATGAAGCGACGCCCCACCCGCGAAGAATTGGCAGCCTGGCGAGCCTTTCTCGAAGCTCATCACGCGGTAATGGCGGTTCTGGGGGAGGAGCTCGAGGAAATCGGCCTTCCGATCGGGTTCTATGACGTTCTGGTTCAACTGACCGAGGCTGAACGGGGCCTGCGGATGTCGGAGCTGGCCCGCCGCGTCCTGCTCTCCAAAAGCGGGCTCACCCGCCTGGTGGATCGGATGGCAGACCAGGGCCTCGTTCGCCGCCGGCCCTCGCCGGAGGACGGGCGCGGCTTCTATGTCGTGCCTACCAGCCTCGGGCTACGGGCTTTGCGCCGGGCCAGTCCCGGCCACCTGAGAGGGGTGGTCGACCACTTCACGTCATTGCTCACTGCCGACGAGCTGGCTGTCATCACCAGGGTCATGAACCGCGTCGCCGATGCTGCCGGTTTCGGTCCTGCCGACGAGGAGCCTCGGGCTCGGGCGGGTTGAGCCGGCCGGCCGATGGTCGATCGCAGGGCTCAGAGGCGCTGACCGAGGGCGACGGTCGCGGCTGTCAAGGGGTCCATCTGGCGGCCCGTCACTCGTGCAGCGACAAGTTCGGGATCGGTGACCGCGTCGGCAGTCATCACCAGGAACTCGAAGTACCACTTTGCCGCCGGCCAGGGCCGGAGGCTCAAGCGGTCACGGGTCGCCTCGGCGGCTCCGAGCGCGATCATGGCCCGCGATGCGTCGGCCTCTTGCATCGAAAGTCCGGCGAGTGCTTCAAGTGTGTAAACGAGCCCTTCTCGATACGAAATCGTGCGGTGGATTTCGACGGCCAGGCCCAGGGAACTTCGCGCCTGATCAATTGCGCCGGCGGCCAGGTGGGTGAACCCAAGTTGAGTGTGGGCCATCGCCAGCATCGAACGATTCTCGAGACGTTGGGCGATTTCCAGGCAGTTCCGGTAGTGCCTCGCCGCCTCTTCTATGTCTCCCGATGAGGCCGCCAGAAGCCCGAGACTGGTGTGCGCCCAGGTCTCCCCCCACTCGGTGCCGATAGCCCTGAACCGCTCCAGCGAGTCGATGTACATCTCCCGCAGGTCGGCGGCCGATGCGCCGAAGGCCGGGAGAGTCGCGGCCCGCAGGTACTTGGCCCAGGCCAGGCCTTCCAGGTCGTCGGTACCGGAAAGGACTTCTATAGAGCGTTCGAACGCTGCCAACGCGTCAGCGTGGTCGCCCCGCTCAAAGAAAACTCCCCCGGTCAGCCAAGTCAGGCGTCCGAGGGACACCGCCGGCAGGTTCGGATCGGGTGGACCGGCTTTCCGCATCCACTCCCCCACTTCGGCGACGTGTCCCCGCACCCACACGTAGATCCACAGCGCATGGGTGAGCCGGACCATGTTCACGATCTCACCGTTTTCGGCGAAGTGCAGGACCGCCAGGCGCAGGTTCTCCCATTCCAGATCGAGCCGCCGCATCGAGGCTCCGTGCCCGGCGCCGTTCAAGCCCGGCTCGAGCTCTTCGGCCAGATTCAGAAAATGAAGGGCATGGTGATCCTGGAGCGGCTCGAACTCACCGGCCTCACGCAGGCGCTCCAGGCCGTATTCCCGAACCGTCGCCAGCATCCGAAAGCGGGGCTCGCCTTCCGAATCGGACTCGATCCGAAGAAGGCTCTTCTCTACCAATGACTCGAGCAGCGACATCGTGGACGAGACATCCAGTTGGCCCAGGTCGACCGCCGCCTCCAGGCTCCAGTTCTGGGCCAAAACCGAGAGACGACGGAAGATCTGCCTTTCGTCGACAGTCAGGAGTTCGTAACTCCAATCGATCGTCGCCCGCAGGGTCCGCTGCCGGGCCGGAAGGTCCTGCGGACCATGACCGAGGGCATCGAACGATTTGGCTAGCTGGGTCAGCAACGTGGCCGGGGTCAACATCCGGAGCCGTGCGGCCGCCAGTTCGATAGCCAGTGGAAGACCGTCGAGGCGGCGGACGATGCCGGCGACGTCACCGGCATTCGATACGTTGATGGAGAAGTCGGGACGAACCGACCTGGCTCGCTCGACGAACAAATTGACGGCTGCCGAGTTCAGGACCGCCTCGAGGCCGTAGGTGTCTACCGAGGGAACGGGCAGCGGAGGCACGAGGTACTCGTGCTCACCGATGACTCGCAATGCGACCCGGCTGGTCACGAGCATGTTGATTCCGGGGCACCGGGTCAGCAGCCTCGTGAGAGCCGGGGCTCCGGCGACCACCTGTTCGAAGTTGTCGAGGATCAAGAGTGCCCGCTTGGCGGCGAAATGGTCGGCGACGGCCTCGAAGGAGGAGCGGTTGATCGTGGTGCCTATGGCTTCTGCGATCGCGGTCATCACCTGGTCGGGGTCGCGGACTCCGGCGAGGCTGACGAAAAGCACCCCGTCGGGGTAGTCCGCCGCGACCTGGGCAGCCACCGCTACTGCCAGACGGGTTTTACCGATTCCACCGGAGCCGCTGAGGGTGACAAGGCGCACCTCGGGGCGGGAGAGCAGCGCACCGATCTGCGCGATCTCGGGACCGCGCCCGACGAGGGAGGTGAGCTGGGCCGGGAGGTGGACCTCGGAAGCCTGGCGGGCCCGCGGGACCGGAAATTCCTCAGCCAGGCCGGGAGCCAGTAATTGGTAAAGGTGCTCGGATCGCGAGAGTCCTTTGAGGGCGAATGCCCCGAGATCGCGCAGGTGCCACTCCTGGCCTGCGATGACGTCAGCGAGAAGGCTGGCGGCCGTCGATGACACGATGATCTGGCCGCCGTGACCGGAGGCTCCGATGCGGGCGGCGCGGTGGACGTCGAGACCCACATACCCCTCGGGGGTGACGGTGGCTCGACCGGTATGCAGACCGATCCGGGCCCGGATGCCGGGGCCGGGATCATGGGGTCGATCGAGGTCGCCCCCGCTCAGTGGCTCCAGGGCCATGGTTCGTTGGATCTCAACTGCAGCCCGGGCGGCGTCGGCCGGTTCGGTGAACACCGAGAAAGTCCCATCACCTTCGGTGTCGACTACCTGGCCGCTGTGCGCGTTCACGGTGGCGCGGATCATCGATCGGTAGGCGCCCAGGACCGCGGGATACGTCTCGCCCAGCTCTTGGACCAGTCGGGTCGAGTCCTCGATATCGGAGAAGAGGAAAGTCAAGGTTCCGCCCGGCAGCTCGACCCGTCGGGGGGACGCATCGAAGTGGTCGGTCATCAACCGGGCCAGGTCGTCGAGGAGCAGCTCGGCCAGCTCTCCAGCCGATTCGAACTGCTTGTAGACGACTCCCCGGTCTGCTCGAATCTGATCGAGCAAGATTTCGAGGGCCGGATCCCGCTCGCCGGCCGGTTCCTTGACGTAAATCAAGCGGGGCCGATCTCCGGCGAGTCTGAACTCATCCTCGATCGCCGAGATCTCCATGTCGGGAGCCGTCAGTCCGTAGCTTTGCCAGTAGATGCCGACGAAGATGTCGCTCTGGGCGAGATACGACCGGTAGAGGTCGCGGGGCGGATGGGGACGTGCACCGAGCTCGAACATCACCGGGGCGAGGCGCAGAGTGCGAATGGCCGTCTTGGCTGCCTCACGCTCGGAGGCAAGCTCACCGATCGTGGAACTGATGAACACGCGCAAGCGCCGCCCGGGGACGAAGTTCTGGACCCCGGCCCCGTTCGGTTCCTCACCGGCAACGGCGATTCCGGGACCGAGCGGGTCCGGAGATCCTTGCTGGGGGCTGTCTGAGAGTGAGGCCATGATCGAATCCAAGACTATCCGACGCCTCTCCCCAAGCCCCCACGAATTGGATCTCGGGGTGCCTCTGCTAACCCACCCGACCGAGTCTTCGGTGGCGTGGCGGCCGTGTTATCGCAGGGTGAGCGTCCTCACGATGCGTCGGCGGCCGCAGCTTCCGGGTCGATCCGGAGGGTGCCGTCGGAGTAATAGCCGACGACCGAGACTTCCCCGTCGCTGGTTCTGACTTCGCCGTCACCCACCAGTAGACCCGCATATTCCGGGAACAGGTCGAGATCGGTTATCGAAATCTGGGCGCCGAGGCACTGCACGGGGAAGGACTCCCCGATCGCCTCACATAACTTGACCCCGTTGGCATCGGCAAAAAGGGTGCCCCGGACGAAAGCGGGCGTCTCCCCCTCGAATGTCAGGACCTCTTCGATCGAAACGGACGCCAGGCGGCCCCCTCCATCGCCAGTTCCGTCGGTGCCGTCGTCTGAGTCGGCAGCGTTGCATGCGGTCAACGCAAGGGCCAGCAACGCCCCGGCTGCCACCATTCTTCTTACATTCACTTTGGGTCCTCCGCTGGTTTTCAACTCGTTGTTTAATCGGGCATCAGTCCGACGTGACGGCGGAGTGAACGGTTCCGTTTGTTTCATTGGTCATGGCAGCCTTCGACGGTGTGGCCCGGGACGGTTGCTCTTACCGCGGCAGCAACAAGGCCAGTTCATCGGCCAGGGCGCGTGTGGTAGCGCGGGGTCGGAGGCGGTCCCGCAAGTATCGCCCCAGCCCGGCGTCGAGTTGGCGGCCGACGCTGGACTGGTCTCCGGTCGGTGATCCGATCAGCGCGTCGAGATCGACGTCCGAATCGATCCCGGCAGCTTCCGACGACAATTCGAACACGAAGGCCCTCAATTCACGGGCCGCCTCGGCTCTCCGGCCCGCCGCCCACAGCGTGGCCGCCGCTTGACGCGCCTGGTCCCACCGCAGCCCGAAGCCGATAGGGCGAATGTGTGGAGCGAGCAGTTCGAGCCCCCTCCTCAGCTCGGACGCCAGGCGGGTGTCGTTATCGGTCTTGAGATTCAATTCCCCGATGAGCGCTTCCCAAATCACCTCGACGCCGATCGGGGGTCCGAGCGGGGGGTCGGCCGCCGCGACCCAGATCACCGGACTCTCGACGCCGTCGGATCGGAGGGCCGCGGCTAAATCGCCGACCAGGATTGCGATGTCATCGTCTGCAACCCGGTCGATCTGATTGAACACAAAACGGAATCGCTCGTGATGTTGCATCAGCGGCACCAGGTGCTCGGAATGAAGGACTCGATCTCGATACTTCTCGGGATCGACCACCCAGACCATCAGATCCATGATGGGGAGCAAGCCGGCCACCGTCTGGCGATGGCGGCCGTCGACCGAATCGACATCCGGCAGATCGATGATTGCGACCGGTTGATCGAGATCGTGGGCGACGACGTCGACGATCCCGAACCGATCGAAGAGCCCTTCGAGGCGGGATAGGTGACCGGTTGGCACCCATGCCAGGGCCTCTGAGGTCGTCGGCCTCATCGCGCCCGCGGGAGAGATCTCTCCGCCGGCCAGTGCGTTGAGCAGGCTCGACTTGCCCGACCCGGTCCCTCCCGCCAGACCGACCAGAAGGACGTTCCCGGCGTACGCCCGACGCTGCCGCTGGTCGGCCGCGATGGCGGCGATCCCGGTCATCGCCTCGTCGGGCAGGTGCTCGGCGGCAGCCGCCACCACCCGGTCGTATTGATCGAGCCAGCGGGTTGCGTCAGACACTTCGCCAGTCGAGGTCGTCGATGAGAGCGGCCCCGTTCCGAAGTCTCTCCAACAGGTCCTCCGGAACGGACTCCAAACGCTCCAGGAACCTCCGGCGATCTTCCTCGATCGCCGCCTCGATCCAAACTGTTTTTGGCCAGTCACTTTTTGGCCGATCCGTTTTTGGCCGATCCGTTTTGGCCAGGGTTCGGTTCCGCCTGGGTGCGGGGTGCTCCGGGAGCGCGGCGAGAGCGGCCCGGCCCACGGTCGGAGGGGCGTCAAACCCCTCGCTCTCCATCGCCTTCACGGCGGCGGCAGCGGCGGTCTCCAACACGTTGATGGTTCTTCCCACAACCACCTCGAGGTCACGCCGTCGCTTGGGAAGCTTCTTTGTGTTGCCGCCGGCCCCGGCCAGGGGCGCCAGCGCCGCGGCGGCTGTTCCATAGGCAGCCATCACCCCTTTCGCGGCCCGAGCCGCCCTCGACGACTCCTCCTCGAGATGCCCGATGAGCACAGTCAGATCCCTGGCAAGCTGATCAGTCGCCGCCCCCGCCGCCGCGGTTCGATGGAACGTCGTTTTTCCCGCCCATTCTCTCAGCACGAGGGACAACCGTTGCACTGATTGCGGCTTGAGCAGTCCACTCACCGGATCGACCCTTTGTTCGCTGATCGTCAAGACCGGGATCGATCCCAGGCCGTGGGACCGCAGGCGGGCGGTCAGGTCGTTGCGGGCGCCGCTGGCCCTGGTCGGAAGGCGGTTGATCACCACCACCACCGGTTTGTCGACGATGGAGGCCAGCACCTCCCAGGGCGAGGCATCGCCGTAGCGCGACGCTGTGGTGACGAATACCGCTGCGTCCGAAATTGCGAGCGCCTCCATCGCCCGAACCCGGTGCTCGACCACATCGGAGTCGAGATCGGGCGTATCGATCAGGGCGACCGACTCGGCCAACGGATGTGCGCCCACGACCACCTGGCCGGGCCACGGACGCCCGGCGTGGGAAGCGCCGGTCCACACGACCGGTTGCCTCGTCGTAGGGCGCAGGATTCCCGATTTACCCACGGTGGAACCGGCCAGCGAGTTGACCAGGGTGGATTTGCCGGCCCCTGTCGAACCGACGAAGGCGACCACTAGCGGTGGAGGCGGATCGGTCAGACGCGGCATGAGGAATTGCCGAATCTTCAGGATGAGTGGTGCCACCGACAATGCGCCGGCGTGACCTTCGACCTGCTCGAGAGCGTCAGCCAGTTCGCCCAGCTGTTTGCCTAGTCGTACGCGTCGCCGGGTCACAGAGCCTGACGGTAATCAGCACCTGCGGTTGGCCCGGGTGGCCGGCGCACCTGTCCCGGATCGGACGAACCTGGCGCAGGGTCTTCCCGGGTCGGCCCGCGGGAGCCGGACGGCCAACCACGAGGGGAGGTCCGCCCCCGCAACCGCCGCCCAGGAAACTGTCACACCGGGACCGTAGCTTCGTGCTCATGGCTATCGACCTGAACAACGGGACCGTCCGCATCGACCAATTCGAGACCGCCGACCCGGCCGTGGTGGGCCTGTTGACCGGCGTCGAGCATGGCGCCGAACGGGAACGTATGGTCTCCAACGCTCTTTCGACCGGTGCCCGGGGCCTGATGTCGATGGGACTTGGCATCAGGGTGGAGGATCTCGAAGCGCGTCTCCGGTCGGCCGCCGAGGCCGCCGCGGCCGAGACGCTCGGCCAACTCGAGGCAGCGGTGATTCGGGCCGCCAGAGGTCTCGAAGCGGGCATCGACCTCGGGCGTTCCGGCAGCCACAGCAGCGTCTTCCTCGGTGAATTGCAGGCTTTGCTCGGTCCCCAAGGGCGTCTGCTGGCCGGCCTCAGGGCCGCGTTGGATCCGCTCGGTGACTCACCCCTGGCCCAGGCCTTCTCCGGCGTAAGGTCCGAATTGGCCCACCTTCGCGACGACATCGTCCGCAACCAGGGTCGGGTCGAGGAGTCAGCCAGAGGAACCGCCAAAGGGGTTGACTTCGAAGTTCGTCTGGAGGGGACCCTTCGCCAGATCGCCCGTAGCATCGGCGCAGTCGTCGAACACACGGCCAGATCCGCCGGCAATCTCTCCTCCCTCTCCGTAGTTGGCGACTATCTGGTGCTGCTCCCGGACGGCCGCAAGGTGGCCGTCGAGGTCAAGAACCAACAAAGCATCAACCTGACCGGGAAGAACGGCATCCTGGCCGAGTTGGACCGGGCCATGACCAACCGATCCGCCCAGGCCGGGCTGTGCATCTCCGCCCTCGACGCGTATCCGGCCGAGGTAGGGGCGTTCAACGTCTACGGGAGCCGGGTACTGGTTGTGGACGACGGCGAAGGGACGATGATCACCGCAGCACTTCGCTGGCTCATGTTGACCGGTGAGTCGCTCAACGAAGGCGACGACTCGATCGATGTCGGTGCGATCAGCGAAGGCCTCGAGCGACTCCGGGGAACCTGTCAGCGTTTCGCCACCACCCGTTCGGCCCTGACCGAGGTCACCAAGTCGGTCACGAGAGTCTCGGAGGGCCTCGGGGAGATGCGCGATGAAGTCTTGACGATCGTCGACGAGCTCATCCGGAGCATCCGCCGGGCCGACGCAGCTGAGAGAGCCAGGCTCGTCGATCAGGTGCGAAGGGCGGGGTGATTCGCCCGCACTGGGCCCATCCGTGACCGACTACTTGTTGATGGCGTCGGCTGATTGCCCCTCGGGGCAAGCCTCCAGCAGCGGACAGTATCGGCACCAGGGTCCACCGCGGCGTTCGGTGGTGGCACCAACGGAGATCCAGGTGGTCCTGACCTCGGTGACGAGATCGGCGACGTGGCGGGCGACAGCGGTCAGTTCCGCTATGGACGGGGTTCGCCGCATCCGCTCACCCGTCTGCAGAGAGACGGCCTCGACCGCGTCGGCCATCTCCCCGCGTTCCATGACCCAGACCAGGGCATAAAACAGAAGCTGTTCCATCGGCTCGCCCAGGCTCCCGGTCTTCCAGTCGCGGAGGATCGGGCCGGGCCGCTCTTCCCGAAACACTGCGTCGATCTTCCCAACCAGCTTCACCCCTTCCGAAGGCTCCGCCTCGAGGGAGATCTCGGCCGCCTCAAAGCCATCCGCGGGAAAGTGGCGGAAGCGGTCATATAGGGCCGATGCCTGCTTGATCATCTCGGTCAGCTCGGAGGGTCGATGAACGCCGATCGCTGCCATCTTTCCATTGAGAGCGGCACCGATCTCCTCCCGGACGGCCTGGCCCACATCGTCGATCGGTCCCGTATTGAGGTGGCGGGCGAACAGCCGGTGAGCCAGGGCCCCGGTGAAACTTGCCTTCGATTCGGAGGAGTACACACCCTGCAACCGCGCTTCGGCCTGGGCCGGGCACTGCCGGAATGCGAGGTAGGTCGTGGCCGACACCTTGATCGAGTCGCCGGCCGGGACCGCGGGAAATGGGATCACCGGGCGATGGTACGAGCCGGGCCTGACCGAAAACCACCACCATTTCCTACAATTGCCCCATTCGGGGGTTCCAAAATATCGACTGACGCGCCTGTTCAACGACGCCGCTCAACCGCGCCATGGCTAGTGGCGCTGGGTTTGATCGCGCTCATACTGACCCTGTACGGAGTGTCCCGGGCCGCTTCGGCGGGTCAGATCATCGGCTCGGTCCAGGCCGAAGGGATCGAACTGGGAGGCTTGGGCCCCGTGGAGGCGCGGACCGCCCTGGTCGACCTGGAGGCCAACCTGGCCGAGACGCCGACCACTTTCACGGTGGGCGGGGAAGAGGTTCAGATCACCCCGGCCTCGATCGGGCTCGATCTCGACGAGGAGACGATGGTGAGCAGGGCGATGGAAGTTGGCCGGGAGGGCAACTTCCTCGGCCAGTTCTGGTGGTGGCTCACCCATCTCTTCTCGACTCACGAGCTGGCGGTCAGTGCCGTCGTCGATCGGGACGCGGTTGAGGCTGTGATGTCGATCTGGGATAGCGACGTCATCGGGAACCCACCATTTCCGGGTGGAGTTGGAATCAACGGGACGGTCGCCGAGGCCCTGTACCCGCGGTCCGGTCAGCAAGTCGATCGGACGGTGGCACCCCATCTGATTCTCGGGCAGGCGGCGACCTTCGACCGCACCGTGACGGAACTGCCGGTGGTCACCGCCGAACCCACCTTGACCAACCGGGACATCGACCAGGCGGTGCTCCGCGCCCAGCTCATCCTGGCAGGACCGGTCACCCTCAGAAATGCCGAGCGCGAGCGCGAGGTCACCTTCAGCGTCAGCCAGATCGCCTCAGGACTGCGATCCGAGGTCTCTTCCGATCGCATCGACTTCTCCATCGACCCCGAGGTGATCAACGAAATCCTGGCGCCTTTGAAGGCCGGGCTGGAAGATGCCCCGGTCGACGCGCAACTGGTGATCGAAGGCGACCTGGCCGTCGTCGTACCCGGACGGCGCGGCACCGTCATCAACCCGGAAACCACCGCCGAACATCTCCTCCTTGCCGCCAACTCCGCCGCCCGGGTGGGGACCTTCCCCATCGACGAGTCGGCCGAACCGGAGGTAACCACGGAGGAGCTGGAGGCTCTGGGCATCCGGCACAAGGTGAGTCAGTTCACGACCTACCACCCGTGTTGTCAGAACCGCGTCACCAACATCCACCTCATCGCCGACAAGATCAACAACATCATGGTGCTGCCCGGTGAGACCTTCTCGCTCAACGAATCAGCCGGCGAGCGGACCACCGAGGACGGATATCTGGAAGACGGAACCATCATCGGGGGGGAGATCACCGACACGGTCGGCGGCGGTGTCAGTCAGTTTGCCACCACGTTCTACAACGCCGTCTTCTGGGGCGGCTTCCAGGACGTCGTCCACAAGCCGCACAGCTTCTACTTCTCTCGCTATCCCCTGGGCATCGAGGCAACGATCTCCTGGCCGCTGCCGGATCTTCAATTCCGCAACGACTCCGACAGCGCCATCCTCATTCGCACGTCGTACTCCAACTCATCGATCACCGTCGCATTGTTCGGCGACAACGACGGACGGATCGTGGCGGGCGAACAGAGCGAAGGCCGGCTGCGGATGAGTGTCGTGGCCGAGGGGGGTCCCCAGGCGCGGGTGGTGACCGCCAACGTGTCCGACCCTTACAACCATCGGGACCCGCCACCGGCCCGCTATGTGGGCGATGAAACCATCATGCCGCCCGAGCAGATCGTCGATCAGGCGCCGGCCCAGGGCTACATGGTGAACGTGTCGCGGACCATCACGATCAACGGAGTCTCCACCACGACGGAATGGACGGTCGTCTACTCCCCACGACAGGAGATCATCAAGCTTCACCCGTGTCAGATCGAGGGTTCGGGAGTGTCCTGTCCCACTACGACCACCTTGCCGGTGGAGACCACCACGACGCTGGCTCCCTGAACTATTCCGACGAGAGCACCCGGGTGTCGACGGACGCCTCGGCGTCGGAGGGCGTCTCGGCCCCGTAGAAGAGAAAGAAGTTCGCCACGACCTCGTTGGTCGAAGCGATCGACGCCTCGTCCCAGCCCCCCGGGCGCCGGATCGAGAGGACATTCGACATCACATACACGTGGTCGATGGAAGGATCCGACTGGAACAGTCGCAATGCCAGTTGGGCGGGGAAGATGGCGTCCACCGTGATGGAGTCGGCGGGGGTGTAGGTCTCCCCGTCCTGGCCGGTCAGCGAGCGGTCGGTGGAGACCAACAGCATTTCGGCGACGACGTTGGCATCGCGGATTTGGATGGTCTGACCCATGGGGCGCAGATCCTAGCCGGGCCTTTTCTAACCCTTCTTGTGACGCTGGACCACCGAATGGGTAGGCGAACCGACACGAGAAGGGGACTGGCTTCTTCAGCCTCCTCCTTCGGGTGAGGTGCGGGCGTCCCGTTGCGATTGGACGCCGCGGTCGCGCTCTCCGATCATGTGCACCTTGAGAAGGTTGGTTGAGGCTTGTCGATTGGGGGGAATCCCGGCGACCATGACAACCGTCTCTCCGCGGCTGCACATGCCCTCTTTCTCCAAGAACTTCTCGGCGGCCGCGATCATCAGATCCGTGTAGTCCCGACGTTCGAAGGGATACGCGGTCACGCCGCGGTAGAGCGACATCACCCGCCGGGTCGAAGGGACCGGGGTGAAAGCGACAATGCGGGCGGCCGGACGATATTTGGAAAGCAGGCGAGCAGTCGACCCGGACTCGGTGAAGGCGACGATCGTCTCGATGCCGAGGTTGGCGGCGGCATCGACGGCTGCCTGGGCCACCGCCGAAGCAACCGCGCTGACGTGGGTCAGATAGGTGTGCTTGACGTTGGCGGTCGAGGTCTCGGATTCAACCGAGGCGCAGATGCGGGCCATGGTCGAGACCGACTCGATGGGATAGAGACCGACCGCCGTTTCGGCTGACAGCATGACGGCGTCGGTTCCGGCCAGCACGGCATTGGCCACGTCGGTGACCTCGGCCCTGGTCGGGCGGGGTGAATGTGTCATCGACTCGAGCATCTCGGTGGCGGTGATGGACACCACGCCGACTTCGTTGGTCCGGCGGAGGATGTTGGCCTGAACGAGTGGGATCGTCTCCAGCGGGAGTTGCACGCCGAGGTCGCCGCGGGCGACCATCACCCCGGCTGCCTCCGAGAGGATGTCGTCGAGATTGGCGTAGGCCGCGGCCAGTTCGATCTTGGCGATCAGCGGGACGTCTCCGGCCAGTTCACGGACCCGGCGCAGGTCTTCCCCGCTGCGCACGAACGAGGCCGCAATCCAATCCACTCCCAGTTCCCTTCCGAACGCGAGATCGGCTTCGTCTTTCTCGGTGATCGTCGGTACGCGGAGGTCGGTGTGGGGAAACGCCACCCCCTTGCCGTCGCCAAGGATGCCCCCGATCAAGACGCGGGCCCTGAGGTGGTCGGCTTCCCGTCCGATCACGACGAGGCGAATCAATCCGTCGGCGAGAATGATCTCCTCTCCCACTTCGACGTCCTCGAGCAGATGGGGATAGTCGACGTAGACAAGATCGAGTTCGGTCGACAGCATTCGGCCCGGCGCCATCCGCAGAATTTCGTTCCCTTCGAGCTCGATGAAGCCACCCGGGAACGATCCGACCCGCAGCTTGGGGCCCTGGATGTCCTGGAGGATCGCAACGTTCTTTCCGGTGTCCTCGGCCGTCTGGCGGACCCACTCGGCGAACTGCCGGTGATAGCTGTGGTCTCCATGGGAGAAGTTGAGCCGGGCCACATCCATGCCGGCCGTTACCAGGGCCCGAACCTTCTCGGGACTGGCCACCGCCGGCCCCAGGGTCGCCACGATCTTCGTGTACCGCTCCATCGGGATCGGACAGTAGCGATGCCCCATACACTTTCTCCGGTGAACCACCTCGTCGAGCTCCACGAAGTCGCCGTGGCAGTCGATCTGGTGCCGATCATCTCGGCGGTGTCGCTTCATCTCGACCCGGGCGAGTGCGTTGGCATCCAGGGACCGAACGGAGCCGGCAAGACCACGCTCCTTCGAGTGATTTCGACTTTGCTGGCGCCGACCGGGGGACGGGGCCGGGTGCTCGGGGTGGAGCTCGGTTCGAGCGACGTCCCCTCGGTGCGGCCCCAGATCGGGCTGGCGGGCCACGTCCCCGCCCTGGCCGGGCCGCTCACCCTGATCGAGAACCTCATGGTGGTGGCCCGCCTCACCAATCGCACGAAAGGGGATGCCGCCGACGCCCTCGCCCGGGTTGGTCTGGCCGGAGCCGCCGGCCGGGCGGCCGATCGGTGTTCACACGGAATGCGCCGGAGAGCCGACCTGGCCCGTCTGCTGCTGGTTCCCCCGCGATTGCTCCTGCTCGACGAGCCTCAGGCCGGTCTCGACGCCTCGGCCCAGCCTCTGGTCGAGGAGTTGATCCGACAGGTCAGGGCGGGCGGCGGCGGTGCCATCCTGGTCTCACACGACCCCCAGGGTTTGTCCGGCCTGGCCGACCGGATGTTGACACTGCGGTCGGGTGTGCTGGAGGGAGCCCCGTGACGTTCTGGGGACAGGTCCGGGCGATCACGTCCTACGAATTGCTGCTCGAGCGGCGGTCGGGAGAAACGTGGTCGATCATCACGCCTTTCGCCGCCGCCGCTCTGATGACGATCCCCCTGGCGATTGGCATCAATCTCCCGCTGATCTCATCGATCGGCTGGCCGATCTTCTGGAGCATCGCCCTGTTGTTCGGAATGCAGGTCGCCTGGCGTCATGTATCGAACGAACGAAACGCAATGCGAGACACGATCATTTTGCTCGGGGTGGACCCGGCCGCCCGATTCACGGGCCGGGCCGTCGCCAGCGGGGTCCTCCTGGCGGGATTCATGGTGGTGATGGGCGCCCTCACAGTATTCCTGTACACACCGCACCACCTCAACCGCTGGCCCTGGCTGATCGTGATCGGGCTCCTCTTCGCAGCAGGGTTGGCGCAGTTGGCGACGCTGGCATCGGATCTCACTCTGGGACTCGGAGCCCGATCCTCGCTGGCGCCTTTGCTGGTGGCCCCGCTGGCGCTGCCGCTTCTCATCGGAGCCGCCCAGGCGACGGATTCCCTGCTGCGGTCCTCCGGTATCCTCCCCTGGTTGCTGATGCTGGTCCTGGCCAACCTGTTGTTGGCCATCGTCGGGGTATTGACCGCTCGCCCTCTCCAGGAGGCCGCCACATGACCCAAAGTGCCCAAATGCGGGTGAAGTTGCTGATGGCCCTGGCCGGACTCGTCTCCGCCCTCGGGATCTGGCTGGCCTATTCCACGCCACCAGACGCCCTGCAGCGGACTTATGCCCGCATCATCAACATCCACGCTCCCGCCATGTGGGTCGCGTTTCTCGCTTTTGGTGTGACCGCTCTGGGATCGATCGTCTGGCGCTTCACCCGCAATCGCCGCTGGGATCACCTGGCCGGCGCCTCGGCCGAGATCGGGGTTCTCTTCACGGTCATCGGCCTGGTAACGGGCATGATCTGGGGCAAGCCCGTGTGGGGGGTCTACTTCGATTGGGCCGATCCCCGGATGGCATCGACCGCGGTATTACTGCTCGTCTATGTCGGCTACCTGGCCTTGCGTCGGGCCACGATCGATCCCGAGCAGAGAGCATCCCGCTCGTCGATCCTCGGCATCGTCGCCGTGATTCAGGTGCCGCTCGTCTACTTCTCGGTGAATCTGATGCGGAGTCTCCATCAAACCCAGTCGATCCGACCCGGTGGCTCGACGATGCATCCGACCATGCTGCGGGCACTGCTCTTCAATCTCGGCGCCTTCACCCTCGTCTATGTCGCCTTGATGTCGGCGAGGATGGTCGTCGCCCGCCTCGAAGAGGCTCGGGCCGCACGGGAGGTCTCGGCGGCGGGCAGCGCAGTGATCCCGCCGACCCTCGGTGGACCCAGTCTGGGGGGAATCGGCGATGGGTGAAGCAGCAGTCGTCAATGTCGCATACATCGTGACTTTCGGGCTCATCCTCTGGTACGCCACGCGGATGCACCTTCGACACCGCCGATTGACCCGCGAGTTGGATCAGACCCGGGACTGACCCGTGCCATACCGAAAATTCGTGTGGCCGGCCATGGCTGCTGTGGCGGCGGTTGTCGTGGCTCTGATCGTCATCAACCTCGGCGGCAGCCTCACTTACTACCTCACCCCCTCGGAGGCGGTGGATCGGCGTACCGAGTTTCCGGACGGTGATCGCTTTCGCCTGGGAGGTCTGGTCGTGGTGGGATCTCTCGACGACCTCGGCGCCGTCAAAGTCTTCGACGTGACCGACGGGGCTGAGACCATCACCGTGAGATTGCAGGGAGTGGCGCCGCCGCTGTTTGCCGAAGACGTCGGCGTAGTCGTCGAAGGCTCCTGGTCCGGCGACGAATTCGCCGCCGACCTGGCCCTGGTCCATCACGACGAGAACTACCAGCCGCCGTCGACCGCCGCGCCGGGCTGATGTTCGCACTTCTCGGAGCGATCGGGATCCTCACCGGAGTGGCCGGGTCCATGTGGCTGACCTTCGCCGCGATACGGAACGCCCGCAGCGACCTGCGCGACCCCGAGCGGCTCACCCGGCCGGTGTGGACCCTGCTCGGCGGAGCCGTCCTCGCCATGCTCGCCCTCGAGGCGGCACTGATCTTCAACGACTTCAGCCTCGAATACGTCGCCAACCATCACGCCCGGGTCACCCCGTTCCCCTTCAATGTCGCCACGGCCTGGGCCGCCCTGGAAGGATCGATCGTCCTGTGGGGCCTGGTGCTGGCCATGTTCACCTGGTTCACGTGGAGGTCCTACCGCCGGGCGCCCGACCGCCTCGGGGCCGGCGCCCTGGCCGTGATGGGCATCGTCGGGACCTTCTTCTTCGGATTGCAGCTGTCGGTGGCCAACCCGTTCCAGGTTTGCATCGAGGCTGTTGCCAACGGCTGCCTCAGTTCGAGCCCATTGCCCTGGATGGCGGCCCAGGCCCCGCCCGACGGGCCCGGTCCCAATCCCCTCCTGCAGAACCACATCCTCATGGCCATCCATCCACCGATGCTCTACCTCGGCTACGTCGGTCTCACGGTGCCCTTCGCGTATGCGATCTCGGCCCTCGCGCTAGGTCTCCCCGGGGTTGAGTGGCTGCGGCGGAGCCGTCGCTCGACCCTGGTGGCATGGACCTTCCTCACCCTCGGCATCACCCTCGGAGGATGGTGGGCGTACGAGGTGCTTTCGTGGGGTGGCTACTGGGCGTGGGACCCGGTCGAGAACGCCTCGTTCATGCCGTGGCTGGTGGCGACGGCGTTCCTTCACTCGGCACTCGTTCAGGTGAGGCGCGGCGCGTTGCAGGCGTGGAACTTCGTTCTCGTGATCACCGCGTTCTCCCTGACGATCCTCGGTACCTTCCTGACCCGTTCAGGAACAGTGGCCTCGGTCCACTCCTTCACGCAGTCGGCCATCGGCCCGGTCCTGCTCGGCTTCCTCTTCATCGTCCTCGTGGGCTCGTTCGGGCTCTTCGCCGCCCGCTCCCACCTTGTCTCCGAGTCGCCGAGGCTCGACTCGCTCTTCAGCCGCGAAGGCAGCTTCCTGCTCAACAACCTCCTTCTTACGATCTACGCCTTCATCGTCGTCACCGGAACCCTCTACCCGATCGTGGTCGAGGCCTTCAGCGGCGATCGGGTGTCGGTGGGCGAGCCCTTCTTCAACCGGCTGGCGGTCCCGGTCTCCTTTGGCCTTCTGCTGGCGATGGGAGTGGGGCCGCTGGTGCCGTGGAAGGACGCCGATCCCCGCGTGGTGGCGGGGCGTCTGCGACTTCCGCTCCAGGTCGGCCTCCTGGCCGGAGCCGTGACGGTGATCACCACCAGCCGGATCGGTTATGTCGTCATCGCAGTTGTCCTCGGAGTGTTCGTCATCACGTCTGCGATCGCCCTTCTCGTCGAACGGGCGGGCCGATCCGCCCGAGCCCGCGGTGGGAGCATCGGTCCGGAGATACGGCGGCAAGTGCGATCGGACACCGGGTTTTGGGCCGGCCAACTTTCACACTCCGGGGTCGCCCTGGTAGCGATCGGAATGGCGCTGGCCGCCAACCTCGCGCTGCATGGCGAAGTTGCGATGGCGCCCGGAGAAACGACCCGGTTTGCCGGTTACGAGTTGACGTATCGCTCGCCGTTCCTGACCACCGAACCCCACCGCCGGGTGCAGGGGGCGACGATCGAGGTCTTCCGGGACGGTGAACTGGTGACGACGCTGCAGCCCCGGGCCAACTTCTTCGGCACCGACACGTCCGGCATCACAACCCCGGCGGTCCACTCCGGAATCGGCGGCGATCTCTACCTCACCCTGATCGATATCGACCCGACGGGGATTCTTCTCCGGCTCAACACCTCACCCGGGATCTGGCTGTTGTGGACCGGCGGTCTGGTCACAACCGCCGGCGGCATTTGGTCCCTGACCGCCCGCCGGCGCCAGCCCGCCGAGGTGGCGGTCGGTGTCTGAGACCGTCCGCAATCGCATCGCCTGGATCTTCACTGCCGCCCTGGCAGCATTCGTCCTGGTTTTCACGCTGACTGCCCCCGATCCCGAAGAGGATCGGGCCCGTGCCCTCGGCTCGCTGATCCGATGCCCGGTCTGTCAGGGAGAGTCGATCGCCGACTCCCCGTCGCAGACCGCCCGGGACATGATGGACCTGGTTCAACTGCGAATCGACCAGGGCCTGTCCGACGAGCAGATTCTCGACGAGTTGCTCGCTTCCTATTCCGGCGCCTTGCTGCTCGACCCTCCGCTGGCGGGGGCCACCGTGTGGGTGTGGCTGGCACCGGTCGCTGCCCTGGCGGTCGGCTTGGTCCTGGTCGCCCGGCGGGTGAGGCCGGCCCCGGAAGCCTCGGCACGTTCCCGGCAGGAGAGACTCGCCACGCCTCGCCCCGTGCGATCGAAGCGGAGGATTGCGACTGGGGCGGTAGTTCTGCTTCTCGCCGGGGCCGGAGCACTGGTGGCGGTCGGGCAGTTTCGCCAGGCCCGGGCCGACGACAACCTCTTATCGGGGATCGCCGGCGGTGAGGTTGATCCGGACTCGATCTCCAACGAGACCCTCGAGGCCGTGATCGCCGCCAACCTCGACAATCCCGACATAGGCGGAATGCGGCTGGCGTTGGCGAACCGCTACTTCGAAGAGCGGAACTATCAGAAGGCGTTCCCTCACTATCAGGAAATACTCGACGGCAACCCGACGCCGCTCCAGGCGGCCGCGGCTTACACCCGGCTGGGCTGGATGGTCTACGACGGCAACGGCGAAGTCGACCTCGGGCTTTCGTTGATCGACAACGCCCTCGAGATCGCCCCCGGCGATCCCTTCGCCCTCTATCTGAAGGGGCGGGTGCTGTGGTGCGGGCGGGATGACGCCGAGGGAGCAGCCGGGATCTTCACCGAGGTGCTGGCGTCGTCGGCTCTCGACGATGCCGTGCTGCAGCAAGTGGAGGACGATCTGGCGGCGGCGTCGGCCGGAGAGAGCTGTCAATGAGGGCCGTCCGCTGGGCCGCGATCGGGGTGGTGATCCTGTCGGTGGCGCTAGCCCTGATCTTCGCCAACCGATTCGGCGAAGACCCGAACCTGGTGCCCTCGCCATTGCTCGGACAGGCCGCCCCGTCGCTCACTCTCCCGCTTCTCGACGGGCGCGGAACCTTCGAGGGCGACACTCTCGACGGCAAGGTCGTAGTCGTGAATTTCTTCGCGTCCTGGTGCATCCCCTGCCGGGAAGAACAGCCCGACCTGTCCGCCGCGGCTAACGCCTTCGCCGACCGCGGCGTGGTGATCGTTGAGATCGCCTATCAGGATGAAGCCGGGACAGCCCTCGCATTCCTCAACGAGTTCGGCCGGTCGGAGGCGGCGGTCTACCTGGCCGATCCCGGAGGAAGGGCCGCTATCGCCTACGGCGTCTTCGGGATCCCGGAGACGTTCTTCGTAGCCGCCGACGGCACGGTGGTCGGAAAAGCGATCGGGGCTACTGACGCCCTCACCCTCGGCACCACCATCGACGCCGTCCTGGCGGGCGAACGTCCCGGCCAGGACGTGCTGGGCGACACCTTCACCGGCCCCGGGGGGTGAAACCCCGGTTTTGGCGCGAAAAACCCGCACCCGGGTGCGGGTTTTTCGCGCCAGAACGGGGATCTTCTTACGAGCCGATCACTTCGAGGGTTACCTCGTCGAAGGGATTCTGCTCGATGGCGGCGGCGCCGGTGCCGAGGAGGGTGCGATCGAAGAAGCCGACCAGGAACCGGTCGATTATGGGGATGATGCGACCTGCCGTGATCGGGCCTTTCAGACCCAGCCGGCCGGCGATCGGCGAGAAGAGCGGGGTGACGACGAAGTCGTTGTGGCCGGCGCCTTCGATGCCTATCCAGTACGTCACGTTCTCACTGCGCTCGGCGAGACCGCGCAGCCTGCCGTCGTTGGGAGTGCCCCGCCAACCGTCGGACCGCATGAAGAGCATCGGGCGCACGGCCGGGATGGCGATCACGCCGTCGGGTACCGGTTCCACCCAGGCATCCATTCCCAGCACCGCCTGGCAGCGCTCGTCGGATAAGCAGAACCGAACCACGGCCCCACCTCCGGTCGAGTGTCCGTACACGCCGACCAACCCGAGATCGATGTGGCTGGCGATCTCGCCGAAGGCCCCGGACTCGCCGGCGGCGACCGCATCCAGGATCCCGACGAGATCGTCGGCGAAGGTTCCGACCAATCGAGCCGCGGCCTCGTCATAGACCTCGGGCTCGACGGTCGCTTCATCGGGCAACGCGGCTGGATCAAAGCCCACAACGGTCCCGTCGGGAAAGCGAGTAGCCACCGCTCCGTAGGTGTGGTCGACGGCGATGACCACGTATCCATGGCTTGCCAGAGACTCGGCTTGATTGACCGCGATGGTCCTGAATCCGGTCCACCCGTGCGAGTACATCACCAGCGGGAAGAGCCCCGACAACGGCGTCGCATCCTCGAAGGAGTGGCCGCTGGTGTAACGAGTATGCGACAAGAAGAAGCCGGGAAACCCCAGACGCCTGGACATGGCCGGGCCGATCACATCGACATCGCCGGTCCAGGGACCGGGCTCGGCGCCTTCGGGCCGTTCAGCCGGATACCAGACCTGAACCATGATCCGCCGGGGCGTTGTTTCGGGCTGGGGACCGTACTGCTCGAGACGATCGGAAAACGTCAACTCCACGCTCGCAGTACCGACCGCCAGGGGACCGCTGGGATCGGGCAGATTCGGGACCGGGAGAACTGTGGGCAGCAAAGCC
>DATEEG010000352.1:0-4814 GCA_035281305.1 Acidimicrobiia bacterium
TACGGACCACGCACAACGCAGAACGCACCACGGGCCGCCTCATCTGACGAGGCCCGGTTCTACTCGCCATACCTTGCCCTCCAGCGGTACTTCTTCCGGGCGGGTGGTCGTGATCATTATCTGCGCATTGGGCAGCGCCGACGTCAACGCCTCCGCCCGCGACGGATCCAACTCCGAGAAGACATCGTCCAGCAACAACAGCGGGTCGACTCCGATCTGGTCGGCGATGGCATGGTGGGCAGCGATGCGGAGGGCGAGCGCCATCGTCCGCTGCTCACCCTGGCTCGCCTGGTAGCGGGCGGGACGGCCATCGAGACGGAGAACAGGATCGTCACGATGGGGGCCGGCGCCGGTGAGCCTCAGCTCGAGATCAACCCGTCGGCGCGCCGCCAGGGCTTCGGTGAGGGCGGCAGTCCACTCGCTGGGGGGAGTGGACGGATCCAGGGATCCCCCCCACTCGGATTCGTAATCGATCGCGACCCGTGACTCCTTGACTGCAATCTGTGAATAGACCCGGGTCACAAAAGCCGTCAATGCCGCCGCCGCCCGGGCCCGGCGGCCCATGAGGCGGGCTCCGGCCTGGGCCAGCCTGGTGTCCCATACATCGAGGGTCATCTGATCCCTCTCCCCTGATTTCAGGTAGGCATTCCGCTGGCGAAGGGATCTCTCGTATTCGGCCTGATCGTGATGGGCTGCCGGCCACAACTGCACGGCCAGATCGTCCAGCAAACTTCGCCGCCCCGAAGGTGATCCTTTGACGAGATCGAGGTCCTCGGGGAGGAACGCGACAACGCGGAGGATCTCGAAGAGGTCGGCGGTCCGCTGCAGCGCCTTGCCGTCGAGCCGGGCCCGGCGGCCCCCTTTGCGCTTGATTTCGACCTCGATCAGAGCCGATCCCTCCCCTTTCGAGACCTCACCCCTAACCACTCCGGACGGGGCGGATCCGGCCACGAGGGCGTCGTCCGGCGCTCCTCTCAGCGATCTCAGGCTGGCCAGGTACGCAACCCCCTCGAGCAAGTTGGTCTTCCCGGCTCCGTTGTTGCCAACGAGGATGTTGATCCCGGGATCAGGACTCCAGCGCAGCTCGGGATAGGAGCGAAAATCGGCGAAGGAGGCCCAGATCAACATGTGATGCGGCGTGCGATATGCGTAATGGACCAGAGCCTACGCCCCGCGCACCGCGCACAGCGGTCCTCAGATTCGGACCGGCATCAGGAGGTACAGGAAACCGCCGTCCCCGTTGTCGAGAACGCTTGGCTTGAGGCCGTCGATCAACCTCATGCGAATCTTGTCGCCGGCGATCGCGCTCACCCCGTCGGCCAGGTACCGGGGGTTGAAAGCGATCAGGATTTCGTCCGCACCACTGAATTCGCCCGCAAGGTGCTCCACCTCGGCGCCGACGTCCTGGCGAGTCACATTCACCTCGACTCCGCCTTCGCCGATTTTGAGGCGGACTGGAATGTGATCCTCTGCCACCAGGGCCACTCGTCCCAGGGCCTCGAGCACTGCTTCTTTCTCCATCACGACCTGAGTCGGATAGGTCTCCGGCAGGAGGGATCGGTACTTCGGGAACGCCCCCTCGATCAGACGGATCCGCAGCGATCCTCGGTCTGACGTGAACACCGCTTCTCGATCGGCCAGACCCGCCGACACTTTGGCGGCGCCGATGGTCCGGCCCAGTTCCCGCAGACCCCGGGCGGGCACCAAGCCTTGGCCGGTGATACCCATACCCGGCAGGTCTCGCACCGCCAACCGATAAGAGTCGGTTGCCACGAGGCGCAGGCCTTCGTCGGTGGATTCGAACAGGACCCCTGTCAGGATGGGGCGGGCCGCATCCGACGACGAGGCCACGACGACCTGGGCCAGTGCGGCCGTCAACTCGTCGCCATCGACCTCCACCCCGTCGACCGGTTTGTCATCGAGGGAAGGAAAGTCGTCGAGATTCAAGGTCCGCAGCGTGAATCGCGGTCCCTTGCCGAGGATCTCCACTTCACCATCGTTGACTCCGAGAGTCACCGCCCCGACCGGCATCTTCCGCACCGCTTCCGACAACAGCCGGGCAGGAATGACAGCTTTGCCTTCTTCCATCATCTCAACCGGGCCTGACGTGCGGACTGTGATTTCCAGATCGGTCCCGGTCACCTCCAACCGGCCGTCCGCGACCTCACAAAGAACTCCCTGTAACACGGGTAACGCCGTTCGACTGGCGACCGCCCGGTTGGCGCGCGAAAACAGATCGGCCAGGTCGTCGCGCTCGGCTCGGATTCTCACAACGAAGCGTCCCTTCTAGATCTATGGCTTTGTATTTAAAGAGTAAGTAGTTGTAGTAGGCGGTGTTGATTTGTGGATACCCGACGGAAACACAAGGTAGAGATTGGCCGATCGCGTCCCCAACGGGGTGTTGACATTGTGGTGGTTTTCCACGGTCATGCAGAAGTCCGTTGGGAAGCGGTTGACAACCATCAGGATTTCCTCAACTGCTGGGACAGACTGTGGACGCGATCGAAGACGGTCCGATCACTCCTAATGATGCGCTTGACCTTGTCGACTGAGTGGATGACCGTTGTGTGGTCTCGCCCGCCGAAGTGGTGCCCGATCTTGGGCAGGGAAAGGTCGGTGAGTTCGCGGCACAGATACATCGCCACTTGGCGGCACAAGACCAGAGGTTGTCGACGGCTGGGCCCTTCGACCTCGCTCACTGAAAAGCCGAAGGACTCGGCAGTGGCCCGGATGATGTCTTCGGCGGCCAGAGCTTTGCCGTTCTGGCTCGGGAGGAGATCTCCGAGAACCTCCTGGGCCATCACCAGGTCGATGTTCCGATGGGTCAGGGCGGCGTAGGCGGTGACCCTGGTCAGCGCTCCCTCCAGTTCGCGGATGTTGTCCGACACGACGCTGGCGATGAACTCGAGGACGTCGCGGGGCACTGGTCTCGGTGCGAACTCGGCGTTGCGGCGGAGAATGGCCAGACGAGTTTCGACATCCGGCGGTTGGATGTCCGTCAGGAGTCCCCATTCGAACCGGCTCCGAAGGCGGTCCTCGAGAGTCGAGAGGTTCCGGGGATGGCGATCGGAACTGATAACCATCTGTTTGCCGAAGTCGTAAAGACTGTTGAAGGTGTGGAAGAACTCCTCGAGGATCTGCTCCTTGCCCTCGAAGAATTGAACGTCATCGAGGAGGAGGACATCGGTCGACCGATATCGATGTTTGAAGTCGTCCACCCTCTTCCTTCGGATCGAGTCGATGAAATCGTTCAGGAAACGCTCGGACGTCACGTAGCGAACAACCAGGCCGGGATAGAGCTCGAGGGCAAGGTGGCCGACTGCATGAAGGAGGTGGGTCTTCCCCAACCCGGCCGGCCCGTAGATGAACAGTGGGTTGTAATGGGTCCCGGGCAGCTCGGCTACCGCCATGGCCGCCGCCCAGGCGAAGCGGTTGGAACTACCTACCACGAAACTGTCGAATCGATACCGCCCTACCAGGGTGACCAGGGTGTCGTTTTCCACAACGCCGGGGCGGTGCTCGACCAGTGGTAGCGGGGGGGCCTCGAGCGGCTCGTTGGCACTGAAGTAGTGCAGTTCGACCGAATCGCCGAAACTCTGCTTGAAGGCGTGCTCGATCAGTGAGGAGTGCTTATCCCGCACCCATTGCAGGTGAAAGTCATTCGGGGCAACCAGGGTGACCCGGTTGGGGCCGACGTCAGGCTCGAGCCGGGACAGCCACTTTTGCCAATTGGCGGTTGAAACTGATCCTCGCAAGGTTCTCTGAAACTCGCTCCACCGGTCCGGCCATCCCTCAAAAGGCGTAACAAAGTGCACCGACCCATCCTCCACAGTCCGCGACCTGCCCCGGAGGTTTCCACAGCCACATCCACATCTGTGGATAGCTCCGAAAACCCGGCACAGATCTACCGCCGAAACCTCGCTCGGAGCGCGACTAACCGCAGTAGACAAGGGGAAGTAGCCCGAAATCGCTCTCCAGCAGCAAGCGAGTATGGATGGGCCGTAGAAGCGAAGTCAAGACCGCGGATTCCATCTTTGATCGCCTCCAGAGGGCCCGTATCTTCAAGCGGAATCGGACTTTTCCACGGGTCGGGAACACCAGCGGGGGACCAAGCGCCCCGGCGCTACAAAGGGTTTTTTTCGCGAAGGAGCCCGGCCTTTGACCTTCTCCCCCGCCCGCAATAACCTCTTGAGGTCCAGCTTTTCCGCGTTTCCAGGTCAAGACTCAGCCGATCCAATCGATTTCCCGGGGTTTCAGATGAAGAGAACATTCCAACCAAAAGTGAGAAGGCGGATGCGCAAGCACGGTTTCCGCCATCGCATGACGACCCGTGCCGGACGCGCCATCCTCAAGTCACGGCGTGCAAAAGGCCGCAAGCGTCTCGCCGCTTAGGCCCGTTTCGCTCCGCTCCTCGGCCAGTTTCCGCACCGTCCTGGCGACGGGTCGTCGCCGTCGGGTGGGTGACCTGGTGATCGTCGGGGCGGTTGGACAGCCAGGCAGTGTCAGGTACGGGCTGGTGACCGGACGACGAATAGGAAGCGCAGTGGTACGTAATCGAGCAAAACGAAGGCTTCGTGAGGCCATCCGGGCGACCGGTCTGCCAGATGGCTACGACTTTGTCGTGATTGCCGGACCCACGGTGCCCCATGTGCCCTTCTCGACCCTGGTTACGTGGATTTCCGAGGCCCGAACGCCATTTACTGCTCGCAGCAAAGCGCCCGATCGGGGGCAGGTTTGAAACGAACCCTGTCCGGTTTGGCCCGGATCCCAACCCAAATTGCCACTCTACTCATCCGGACTTACCAGAAATTGGT
>DATEEG010000353.1:0-9732 GCA_035281305.1 Acidimicrobiia bacterium
CCAGCAGAGCCCTGGCCCTGGAGTTGGACCTTTGGTCGCCCAGGGCCAGGACCTGGCCGAGCCAGGTCCGGCCCTCGTCGACATGGGAGCGGATCATCCAGAATCGGTAGAGGGTTCCCGCCAATCCCTGGGCCAGGTCGATCTCGCGGGCATCGATGGTCCAGCGAAGAGCCTGACGGAGATTGTCATGTTCGGTCTCGAGACGGTCGAGCCAGACCTTTTCCTCCGGCCCCCGCAATTGGGGCAGGGCATCCTCGACCAGCCCGCGGAAGTAGAGAGCATGGCTCTTGCGGACGGCCTCGGTCTCTCCGCGCATCGCGAGTCGATCCCGGCCGTACTGCCGCAGGGTTTCCAGCAGCCGGTAGCGAACCCCCTCGGAGCTTTCGAACGGCCCCACGAGCGACTTGTCGACGAGATGCGAAACCAGATCCAGGATGTCCCCGGGATCGATCCTTCCCCCGGCGCACACCGCCTCGGCTGCCTCGAGGGTGAACCCCCCCTGGAAAGCGGAAAGCCGCTCGAAGAGGAGCTTCTCCGGCTCGTCGAGCAGGTCGTAGCTCCAGTCGATGGTCGCTTGCAGAGTCTGTTGGCGAGGCAGAACCGTCCGGCTTCCTCCGGTCAACAGGCGGAAGCGATCGTCGAGACGAGCCGCAATCTGCTCGGGCGCCAGCACCCGCAAGCGCGCCGCCGCCAGTTCGATCGCCAGGGGGATGCCATCAAGCCGGCGGCACAGCTGGGCAACAGAGGCGGCATTCGACTCGTTGACTCGAAATCCGGCTCGCGCCGATTCGGCCCGCGCGGCGAAGAGACGGACAGAATCGAAGTGACCCACTGTCGTCAAGGGAGCGTCGTGGTCGGGCAAGGACATCGAGCGCAGCTGATAAGGGACTTCACCGGGAACTCCGAGCATCTCGCGGCTGGTAGCCAGGACCGACAGCTCGGGGGCGGCGGCCAGCATCTTCTGGGTGAGGCGAGCAGCGGGGTCGATGAGGTGCTCGCAGTTGTCGAGGATCAGCAAGAGCCGGCGGTGACGGAGGTGATCGATGAGAGTTTCCTCCAGGGCCTGGCCCGGCATCTCTCGCAGCCCGAGAGTCGTGGCGACCGCTCTCAACACGCCTTCCGGTTCGGCCACCGGTGCCAGTTCGACCAGCCAGACTCCGTCGCGGTAGTGATCCAGAGCATCTACCGCAATCTGCAACGAGAGCCGGGTCTTGCCCGAGCCCCCAACACCTGCGATCGTCAGCAATCTGGTACCACCGAGGAGCTTGGTGGCCTCCTCCAATTCCTGGTCGCGGCCTACGAAGCTGGTGAGCTGGGCCGGCAAGTTGGTGGGCAGTACATCGAGCGACCGCAGAGTCTCGATTGGTGACTCGAAGCCCGGGTGGACGACGGTGAACACTCGCTCGGGCTCCGCCAGATCTCGCAGCCGATGCTCCCCCATATCGCGGAACGAGACCTGGCCCGGTGGCTGTTCCCGCACCAGGCTGTGGGCGACCGCGCTCATGAGAATCTGGCCCCCGTTGCCCACGGCCAGAAGCCGGGCGCAGCGGTTGGGCACGGAGCCGAAGTAGTCGCCGTCGCGCTCGGAGGCCTTTCCTGCGTGGACGGCCATTCGAACCCGGATCGGAGTGTTGGCGGGCCAGGGATGACGGCCGAGTTGGAGTTGGGACTCGACCGCGGCCGCCACCGCCTCTTCCGGCCGAGCGAACGCGGCGCAGAAGGAGTCACCTCCGGTCGAGAAGATGTAGCCGTCGTGGGCGGCGATGGTTTGTCGGATCAGGCGATCGTGGGTGGACACCGCCTCGGCCATTCCGTCGTGGTCGTTTTCCCACAGCCGGGTGGAGCCTTCGATATCGGTAAAGAGGAATGTCACGGTCCCGGTCGGGCGAGATGTCATCTCCTCCCCATTTTCGCGCATCGAACGCGGGCCAGGGCCCGCGTTCGATGCGCGAAAATGGGGTTCTCCTCCGGTGTTGTCATGCCGCGGTGAGGTCGAGGATGCGCTGAAAGCGCCGGCGGGCGAATGCCAGCGCGACCAGGGTGGCGACATAGGGGAGGGCATCGGTGATCTGGACCGGCAGCCCGTTGCCCTGTAGGCGAAAGCCGAGGCCTTCGGCAAACCCGAACAGGGCGCTTGCCCCCAGGACCCCGAAGGGGTGAGCCCTGCCGAGCATCACCGCCACCACTGCTATCCACCCCCGGCCGGCGGTCATGTTCTCGGCGAACTGGACGACGTTGCCGAGAGCTAGCTGGGCCCCGGCGAGACCACAGAGGACCCCGGAGGCGACGACTGCGGCGTACTTGTACCGGGTCGAGCTGACGCCGAGGGTTTCGGCCGAGGCCGGGCGCTCCCCGACACCCCGCAACCGCAAACCGATCGCAGTCCGGAAAAGGAATACCCAGACCAGAGGGACCGCGACCAACGCGAAGTACCCGGGGATCGTGAGGTTGAAGAGCGCGCCGCCTATTCCCGGTATGTCCGAGAGTCCCGGTATCGGGAATTTGTCGAGTCCGTCCACCCGCGGGTGCTGAAACACCCCTCGCAGCCCGAACAGCTGCGGAAGCAGGAAGCCGGTCAGACCGAGAGCCAGAAGGTTGACCGCCACTCCGATCACGATCGGGTCCCCGCGGCGGGACACCGCCCCGTAGGCGAGTACGAGGGACAGGAGGGCGCCGGACCCCATGGCGATGGCGACACCCAGGAGGGCGCTCTGGCCGGCGTACGACCCCGCCACCGCGGCGAACGCGCCCAACAGCATCATCCCTTCCAGCGAGATCTGAAAGACACCTGCCCGTTCGCACAGCATGCCTCCGATGGCGGCCAGGAGGACGGGAATCAGCGCTCTCACCACGGACTCCAAGAGGGCCCCGTCGAAGAGTTGGGAGAACATCAGACTTCACCCGTCACGGTGGACTCACCCTCGATGATCGTGTCGGGTTCGACCGCGGTGCGCCGGCTGATGACGAAACGTCCCGCCAGCATGATGATGACGATGGCCTGCAGCACCTGGGCCAACTGCCAGGGCACTTCGATGTTGCGCTGCATCGCCAGTCCGCCGATCTGGAGTGCGGCGAAGAACGCGCCTGCCGCCAGCATCGGTCCCGGTTGGTGCATGGCCAGGAGGCTGACCAAGAGGCCGGTCCAGGCAAACCCTGACACCACGAGGTCGCCGTCCAGGAACCGGTAGGTCTCACCGACCACCAGGTGCGTCCCGATCAACCCGGCGATGGCCCCCGAGACGATCATCAACCACACCACCTGCCGGTCGACCGGAACGCCGCCATAGCGCGAGAACCGCGAGTTGAGTCCCGTCATTCTCGTCTCATAGCCGGGGACCGTCCGGCGGTTGAAGAGCGCGACTCCGACCAGGAGCACGGCGAGGATGATGATCGACGCTGAAATCCCGCCGAACCAGGGAAGCTTGGGGATGCGGTTTGCGGCCGGCACCGAAACCGTGGACGACGAGGTGACGGTCGGGTCGGCGAAAGGGAACCTGACCAGGTAGCCCGTGATCGCCCGGGCCGGATAGTTCAACAGAAGGCTGACGATCAGGATCGGGAGCTTGAGGCGAGTCTGACCGATGGCCGGCAGCAGCCCCCACAGGGCGCCGGCCAGCGAGCCGGCCAGGAGAGCAAGGGTGATGACCATCCAGCCCGGGCCCGTCGCATAGATCGCTGTGAGGGTTCCCGCCAATCCCCCGACCACCATCTGACCTTCGGCCCCCAGGTTGATCACTCCCGCCCGGAACGGGATGGAGATCGCCAGGGCCATCCCGACGATCGGGATCATCCGAGCCAGGGTGTTGCGGAGCCCGGAGCCGGTGAAGGCGCCGTCGAACATCTCCCGATATGCCAGGAGCGGATCGGTTCCTGTGAGCAGGATGATCAACGCCCCCAGCAAGAAGGCGACGACTATCGAAAACGTAACGGGGCTGGCAATCGCCTGACGGGCACTCGCGGCCGAAAGGCGAGCCGTGGTCACGAGGACACCCCAGACGTCAGACGCCAGACGCCGGTTATTCGGGACCTCACGCCTGCCCGCCCGTCATATAGAGGCCGAGTTCCTCTTCATCGGTTCCGTTGGCCTCGAGTTCGGCAACTATGCGTCCTTCGAACATCACGAGTATGCGGTCGGCCAGAGCGAGCAACTCCCAAAGCTCGGCCGACACGAGAAGGACTCCGGCCCCGCGGTCGCGGGCCGCCAGCAGCCGGGAGTGGATGAATTCGATCGCTCCGACGTCAACGCCGCGGGTGGGTTGTTCGGCGATCAGAAGCGGAGCTTCGTGACCCATCTCCCGGGCAACCACCAGCTTCTGGAGATTGCCGCCCGAAAGTGTGGCCACCGAGCTGTCATCTCCGGCGACCCGGACGTCGTAGTCGGTGATGAGGCGCCGGGCATGTTCGCGCACCGCCCCCCGACGCAACCACCTGCCCTTGCGAAATGCGGAGTGGCGTTGGAAGCCCATCAAGAGATTGGCCCACACCTCGCCATGGGCGGCGGTACCGACCCGATGGCGATCCTCCGGGATGTAGGCGAGCCCGGCCTGGCGCCGCTCGTTGACGCTCCGGTGGGTGACGTCCGTCCCGTTGATGAGAATCGTTCCGCGGTCGGCGGCCTTCAGGCCGGTGATGATGTCGATGAGCTCGTTCTGGCCATTCCCTGCGACTCCCGCCACTCCCACGATCTCGCCCCTTCGCACGGCCAGGGAAGCATCTACGAGCCGGCCGATCCCGTGCTCGTCGGTGACGGTGACGCCCTCGAGTCTGAGTATCTCGTCCCCTGGTGCCGACCCGGAAGTGCGCTCACCCAGGGCCACGTCCCGGCCTGTCATCAACCGGGAGATCTTGACCGAGGAGGTCTCGCGACAATTCAGATGAGCAACCGCCTTGCCGGCCCGAAGCACCGTCACCATGTCGGCGACCGCGATCACCTCTCCGAGCTTATGGGTTATGAAAAGGATGGTGTGGCCGTGCTCTTTTAGCCGACGCATGACCATGAACAACCCGTCACGCTCCTGCGGAGTGAGGACCGCGGTGGGCTCGTCGAGGATCAGGATGCGAGCGTTGCGGTGAAGCGCCTTCAGGATCTCGACGCGTTGGAGGACTCCGACCGGCAAGTCCTCGATGCGAGCGTCGGGGTCGACTTCCAACCCGTATTCGGCGGCCAGCGAGCGAACTCGTTCCGAAGCCGCGGTCCGGTCGAAAAACCATCCCTTCATCGGTTCGGCCCGGAACACAACGTTCTCGGCAACCGTGAGAGTGGGAAAGAGCTTGAAAGCCTGATGGACCATACCCAGACCGGCCTCGATGGCATCGAGGGCAGAGTGGAATCTGACAGGCCGGCCCCCGACGGCGATCTCACCCTCGTCGGGGTGGACCAACCCGTAGAGAATCGACATGAGCGTGGTCTTGCCGGCTCCGTTCTCGCCAACGATGGCGTGGATGTCTCCTGGCCGCACGGCCAGATCGATGTGATCGTTGGCAAGAACCCCGGGAAATCGTTTGGTGATTCCCCGGAGTTCGAGCTCGTAATCCACTCTTCGGTCTATCGAAGGGCTGCTATCAGGGGAACAACGGATCGGGAATGACCAGGTCGCCGGCGATGATCTCGTCGGCCGCCGCCTGTACTTGCTCGACGATGTCGGGATGGTCGGCGATCACGCATCCGGAGTCGGCCAGGTCGTCGGTCAAGGCCATCACTCCGGTCCCACCCTCCGCCAAGCCGAACGATGCGATGGGGCCGGCGGTCCCGGCCAGGATCCCATCGAGCAACTGCTCGACGACGTTGTCAACCAGCTTGAGGTTGTTGTCAACGATCGAGCCCGGCGCGTCCGGGCACTGGTTGACGTCAACGCCATAGCTGAAGAACCCGACTTCGGTGGCGGCTTCGAAGATTCCGCCATTGGAGCCTGCTCCCACCGCAAAGATGTGGTCGGCGCCTTGGGCGGCGACGGCCAGTGCCTGTTCCTTGGCCCGGGCCGGGTCGGCGAATGGGTTGTCCCCGCCGATGAACACCTGGGAGTCGGTGATCGACGGGTCGATCGCCTGGGCGCCGAGCGCGAAGCTGTCCGAATAGCGGTGCAGGAAGGGGATGTCGAGGGCCACTACCGAGCCGACCTGCTTGGCCTCGGAGAGGTTGCCCGCCATCAACCCGAGCAGATAGGCGCCCTCATATTCGCGAAACACCCCGCAGTGGAGGTTCTCGATCGGCGTCTCGGTCTCCGGGCAGGCGTCGATGAGAATGAACTCCTGGTCGGGGTTGGAGGCCGCGAACTCTCCGGCCAGTTCCGTGAACTCAAACGTGGTGAGGACGATGACGGTCGGTGCATCCTCGATCGCAGCCTCGAGGTTGGCCCGACGACTGTTGAGGTCCGTGCTTTCGAATGTGCGCGAGCTTCCGCCCAGACGTTCGGCCACCCGATCGGTGCCGATCTGGCCCAGTTCCAGGAAGGCGTTGATCCCGATCGGGTTGGGAGTGATGTAGATGAAGCTCGGGGCTTCCTCTTCGCCGGCCGAAGTGGTAGCGGTGCCTTCACCGTCCCCACCGCAGGCCGCAACAATCACTCCCATCACGAGCACGACAGCCCAAACATGGGTCATTTTTCGCATTGAGTCCTCCTGTTGAGTTCGATCGGTTGTCACCATCGCTGATTGTCGCTGCGCGGATGTCCCCGCGTAGGACCGATTGGGACCTCAGAGAGCTTTTCTCCGAGATCGAGTCTTATCACACGCCGATCGGTGACGATGGCGGTGATCAAATCGTGGGGCGTCACGTCGAAGGCAGGATTGATGGCATCGGTACCCGGCGGGGCCACGGCCGCCGAGCGAAGACCCACGACCTCAGCCGGGCCGCGGTCCTCGATCTCGATCATGTCACCTGAGGGCGTGTCGAGGTCGATCGTCGACTCGGGAGCAACCACGATGAAAGGAACTCCGGCATGACGGGCCCCCAGGGCGAGCGAAAATGAGCCGACTTTGTTGGCGGTGTCGCCGTTGCCGGCGATGCGATCGGCGCCGACGAGCACCGCGTCGGCGGCACCCCGGGACAGAAGAAATGGGCCGGCCGAGTCGACGATCAGGCGAAAAGGCGCGCCCATGCGCTGCAATTCCCACGTCGTCAGGCGGCCACCCTGGAGGAGCGGTCGGGTCTCGAGGGGGAGGGCCTCCTCCAGAAGTCCTAGCTCCAGCATCGTCTCGATAACACCGAGGGCTGTGCCCCGTTCGACGGCTGCCAGGCCCCCGGTATTACAGATCGTCATGAGCCGTTGGGGACGCTCTCCGCCCAACTCGATCAACAAATCGGACCCGTAAGCGCCCATCGACCAGCAGGCTGCGATCTCCTCGTCGCGGATCGTCAGCGCCTCTTCGAGCATCGCCTCGAATCCACCGACGGATTGGGCGGCGACCCGATCGACGGCTCGAGCCAGGTTCACCGCCGTCGGGCGGGCCAGTCGCAGGTCGGTCACGGCCCGGGCGAATCCCTCTTGGTCGCCTGGGAACTCGCGAAAGGCGATTGCTACGCCAAACGCACCGGCCACTCCGATCGATGGCGCCCCCCGGACCGACAGCCGCTTGATCGCATCGACGATCGGACGGTACGAATCGAGGCGGAGGATCCGGACCTCCTCGGGCAGCACGGTCTGATCGATCATTACGAGCGCGCCGTCTTGCCAATCGACACTGCGGGCCGGGATCGCGGGGTTGTCTGACAACTGGCCGAAACTTACCATGCGGCCCGTGACCGATCCCGTCGTCCCAGAGCCGCTACTGCGCGACCATGGCCACGGGGCCACTCGCCTCCGTCTTGTGGGCGGTCGGTAGTGACCCGATACCGGGTCGATCACCTGCTCACCATGGCGGAGGGGCCTGGGCTTCATTCGCCGGGGGTTGTCGACGTGCAGGAAGGGAAGGTCCAGTGGTCGGGCCCCGCCGACTTGGCTCCGGTCCAGGAAGGTCCGTCCGTGTCGCTGCGGGGTCTGCTGATTCCGGGCCTTGTCAACACTCATGCCCACACCCCGATGGTGCTTTTGCGAGGAGCCGGTGAAGGGCTCCCGGTGTCTCGATGGCTCACCGAAGTGATGTGGCCACGGGAGGGCAGGTTGACCTCAGCAGACGTCGAGGCGGCGATGACCCTCGGAGCCGGCGAACTGCTGGCCAACGGAATCACGACCAGTCATGAGATGTATTTCCTCGCCGATGGCGTTGCCCGGGCGGCCGCGGGAGCTGGCTTGCGTTGCGTCGTGACTCCTCCGGTTCTGGTCGCGGCCGACCTGGCCCGCTTCGGGACCTGGGAGGAACAGGTCGAGGAGATGGTGGCTCTGGCGGAGCGATGGCAGGGCCACCCGCTTGTAACGGTCGGGTTTGGACCGCACTCCGCCTACGCCCTCTCCGAGGAGACGTTGCTGCGCGTCGCCGAGTTGTCCGCATCGCACGGGATGCATATCCAGATTCATCTAGACGAGCAGGCCGGCGAGGGTGACGAGGTGAGACAGCGCACCGGTCTCTCCGTCACGGCCTACCTCGACCAACTCGGGATCTTCGCGACGAGAGCCGTGGCAGCGCACGCGGTTTGGCTGAGCCCGTCCGACATCGAGATTCTCGCGGCGAGGCCGGTCGGCGTCGCCCATTGCCCCTGCTCCAACGCCAAGCACGCCTCCGGGATGGCGCCGGTCGTCGAGTTGAGGCGGGCCGGGATCCCGGTTGGCCTGGGAACCGACGGCCCCGCTTCACATGACCGGCTCGATCTGTTCGAGGAAATGCGATGGGCCCTTCGCATCGCCCGACTGCGGGCGGGTGATGCCGGGGCGATGGGCCCGCTCGACGTTCTCGCCATGGCGACGGTCGAGGGGGCATCGGTGCTCGGCCGCGACGACATCGGCAGGCTGGCTTCGGGATGCCGGGCGGACATGGTGTTGATCGACACCGACCCATTGATGCCAGTCGTCGATGAGGGCGATCTTCTCACCCATCTGGTCTACTCGGGAAGCCCGTCGCTGGTTCGCGACGTCTGGGTGGAAGGCGAGCGCGTGGTCGCGGGAGGGCAACCACTCAATATCGACATGACTGACGCCCGGCGTGACGTGACGGGCCGCGCCCGAAGGCTGGCACAAGCTACGTGACCGCCGACGAGGTCATCTCCCTTCTGGAGCTGGAGCCGCTGCCCGGGGAGGGAGGGATGTTCGCCCAGCACTACGCCGACCGGCATTCCACAGCTATCTACTTCCTCGTCCGTCCGGGTGACTTCTCGGCTCTTCACCGGCTGAGCGGCACCGAGATTTATCACTTCTATGCAGGTGCTCCTCTGCAGATGCTGCTCCTGTACCCCGACGGCGAGGTCGAACGATTCGTTCTCGGCAACGATCTGGCCGCCGGTCAACGCCCGGCGCTGGCCGTTCCCCCCGGCGTCTGGCAAGGCGCGAGGACAACCGGTGATTGGAGCCTCGTCGGCACAACGATGGCCCCGGGATTCAAGGAGGAGATGTTCGAACTCGGGGATCGCGAGGGCCTCCTGGTGACGTTTCCTTCGGCAGCAGCAGACATCGATCTGCTGACGCGTTGAACCCTCCGCCGGGACTAGCGCGTCCGGATGAGCGAGAAGGTGAAGCGGCCCTCGATGAAATACGTTCTGGAGTACATCACCGGCCGGGAGTTGGAAGTGTGATGAACTTGTGACAGGAGCAGGTAAGCGGTGTCCTTCGGACGTCGCCCCCAACCGATCTCCCGTCCCGAAGC
>DATEEG010000354.1:0-3630 GCA_035281305.1 Acidimicrobiia bacterium
GACGGTCTGGCGCCTGACCAGAGCTACTCACCACCCGACGATCCCAACAGCTTCGCCACGCGGGCTATTGCGATCCTCGATCCCAATCTCGAGGCCTACACCGCCGCCGGCGGTGCCGCCCAGACCATCGGGACCGCCGAAAACGGCGGAACCACCGGTTCTGATCTGGTCGAGGATTTCTTCGTTGGAGAAATCGCGGCGGCTTACGACTTCACCGGAGCTTGCTTCGCTCCCTGATCGACCAGCCAGAGGGGGCGGCGTTTCCTCCGGGAGAGCCGCCCCCTCCCCTGATCGATCAGAGAGCTACATGAGGTGTTGAGCGTTTCCAACCTCGAGGTGGTCTACAACGATGTCGTGCTGGTATTGCGCGGCATCTCTCTAACCGTCCCCCCGGGCAAGATCGTCGCTCTGCTCGGTGCCAACGGCGCCGGCAAAACGACGACGATGAGAGCGGTCACCGGTCTACTCGACGTGCATGAAGGTGACGTCACCAAAGGCCAGATCAGCTTCAACGACGAGGACATAACCCACAAGGGACCCTCGCACATAGTCAAGCGGGGAATCAGCCAGGTCATGGAAGGTCGCCGGATCTTCGCGGAGATGTCGGTGGATGAGAACCTGCGGGCCGGAGCCTTCGTCAACACCAACCGCAAACACGTCGACGAGGCATTCACCCGGGTGATGACGTTGTTCCCGCTCCTGGCCCAACGGCGCAAGTCGGTCGCCGGCTACATGTCCGGAGGGGAACAGCAGATGCTGGCCATTGGACGGGCCCTGATGCAGGACCCGAAGCTGTTGATCCTGGACGAGCCTTCGCTGGGGCTGGCGCCCAAGCTCGTCCAAACCATCCGGGACATCATCGTCGAAATCAATCAGCAGGGAACGGCGGTCCTGCTGATCGAGCAGAACGCCAACATGGCCCTTTCTATCGCGCATCATGGCTACGTGATGGAAACCGGAAAGATGGTCATGGACGGCAGCCCGCAGAAGCTGCTGAAAGATGCCGACGTCCAGGAGTTCTACCTCGGACTCCACGCCGAAGGGGAGAAGAAGAACTTCCGAGACGTGAAGCACTACAAGCGGCGAAAACGATGGCTGTCATGAGAGTGGTGCGTGGTGCGTTTTGCGTGGTGCGTTTCGATCCCGATCGACGCACCACGCACCACGCACCACGCACCACTTGCTTCGAGCGAGATCCGGTTCGCTGATGGCCCCGCTTCTGGAGGTTCGGGACATTCACCTCTCCTTCAAGGGGGTCCGCGCCATCGACGGGATTTCGTTTCATGTCGACGGGGGAGAACTGTTCGCCATCATCGGTCCCAACGGGGCCGGCAAGACGTCGATCTTCAATTGCATCAACCAGGTGTACAGCCCCCAACAAGGCGACATAGTTTGGAAGGGCCAATCGATCCTGGGGGTCAAGCCCAACAAGACCGCCGTTCTCGGGATCGCCCGGACCTTTCAGAACATCGCCCTCTTCCCGCATATGACGGTCATCGAGAACATTCTCACCGGTCGCCACGTCCGCATGAAGCGGGGCTGGATGGCCGGAGCATTCTGGATCGGGCCGGCCAAGGCGGAAGAGATGGCCAACCGCCACAAGGTCGAGGACATCATCGACTTTCTCGAGATCGAGCAGTGGCGGAAGTATCCGGTCGGCTTGCTGCCCTACGGAATCCAGAAGCGAGTGGAGCTAGGACGGGCCCTGGCGATGGAGCCCGAGTTGTTGCTCCTCGACGAGCCGGTCGCCGGCATGAACCTGGAGGAGACCGAGGACATGGCCCGCTTCATCCTCGACATACAGGACGAACTCGGAATCGCCATCCTTCTGGTCGAGCACGATATGGGATTGGTGATGGACATCGCTGACCGGGTGATGGTCCTCGACTTCGGCCGCAAGATTGCCGAGGGGCTCCCGGCCGACATTCAGCGCAACCCCGACGTCATCCGCGCCTACCTCGGCGAAGACTTCCAGTCGAAAGAGTTGGAAGCGGCCGCCGCCGAAGCCTCCGAGGCCGCTGTAATCCCAGAACTCGAAACCTAATGCTATACGCCGCGGAAAGCGCTGGTTCTTGCATTGAGATGAAGCGTTCTGCCGGGGGCCACCGAAACTGAATGCAAATACCGGCGGAAAGCGCCGGGCATAGCATTAGGTTCGCGGTTCTTCGCCGGTGAGTTTCCAGGCGGCAGGGATGAGGAGGCCGGCGGCTGCCGCCTTGATTGCGTCCCAGGCGAGGAAGGGGACGACGCCGTTGGTTACGGCAGCTCCCAGGCTCATGTCGAGGTTGACCATCAAGCCGGCCATGCCGAATAAGTAGATGACTGCGCTTCCGAGGACGAAGCCGACGACACTCTTAGGGATGGTGCGGTCCCACCCGATCTCGGCGAACTTGCCGACGACATAGGCGGCGATGATGAATCCGATCAGGTAGCCACCGGTAGCCCCGATGAAGGTGTCAAGACCGGAACTCTGCTCGGCATAGACAGGCAACCCGACCGCTCCCGCCAGCACGTAGAGGATCATGCTGGCCGCTCCGCGCCGGCTGCCGAGCACCCCGCCGGTCAAGAGCACCGCCATCGTCGACCCCGTAAACGGCACCTCGATCGGCGGTATCCGGAAGCTGATCTGTGCAGCCAGGGCGGTGAAAGCGGCGAACCCCACGACAGCAGCAATTGAGGCTGGCCGCGACCTGGGGAGAATCCGGCTGGCCAGGACCGGTGGGGCGGCGGTGATCGTCAACTGTTCTCCTCCTCGAGTTGGTGCACTCTATTGGCGCTGGCTCGGACGAGGCGCCTTGTTAGAAGAGGCCTCCCGGTACGATCGCATCGAGTTGGAAGACGCAATTCCGGAACCCGGATCTCCCCCTGTTCGCCGGATTCGCTGGGCCGTGCTGGCGGCGTGGGCGTTGTTTCTCACCGCCGGTCTGGCCCTGGCGTCGTGGAATCTGCGTCTTCCCTTTTACGCCTACTCGAGCGGACCGGTCGGTGACGCCATCACCTCAGTAAAGGTGAGCGAGGTCGAAACTTATGACCCCGACGGCGAGTTGATGATGCTGACGGTTTCGAGCCAGGAAGTGAACCCGTTCGAAGCCCTGGTGGCAGGTATCGATCCCGACGTCGACCTGGTTCCCCGCGAGGCGGTGCGGCCGCTCGACGAGTCGGTGGAAGACTTCGTGGCTCGAAATCGAGCCACAATGGACCTGTCCCGCGAGACGGCGATAACGCTGGCACTCACCCGCCTCGGCTTTCAGGTAGTGACCCGTTCCGACGGGGTCCTGGTTGCGGAATTGGTCGAAGGAGCCCCGGCCGCATCTGTCCTCCAGGTCGATGATGTGATTACGGCGGTTGAAGGCGAGACCGTCGAACTGGCCGATCAGATCGGCCCGATCGTTTCCGAGCTTCAGGTCGGCGATGTCATCGCGCTGACAGTTGAGAGGGGCAGTGAGACTCTCGACTTGGAGGTGACCCTCACCGGGCGCGACGATGACCCCGCCGTCCCGATGATCGGGATCAGTGCCATCGCCCTGAACCCGAGGTTCGAATATCCGTTCCCGATCGACATAGACGCCGGACTGGTCGGCGGCCCCTCCGCCGGGCTCATGTACACGCTGGCGGTGATGGAACTCCTGG
>DATEEG010000355.1:0-8789 GCA_035281305.1 Acidimicrobiia bacterium
TCGATGAGGTGCCGGGTGGAAGAGTTGAGGGACGCACACAAGATCACATGGTCGGACTCGGCGAGGAGATCTCCGATCGGGCGGTAGCCGATGCGGTATTCGGACTCGAGGGCTGCCTTGCGCCGCGGGCCCGCGTACAGCATTCGGACGTCGAAGCCACGCAGTCGCCGGGCAATCGCCTCGCCGATCCGCCCCAGTCCGACGATGCCCACGGTGGATCCGTGGAGATCGTCCCCCGTGAGAAGGTCGAGGCTCCACTGCCTCCATTGCCCGCTGCGGACGAGAGCCTGGCCCTCAGGGATTCGCCGAAGGCTGGCAAGGAGAAGAGCCATCGCCGTATCCGCGGTGGTCTCGGTCAGTACGTCCGGTGTGTGTCCGACGGGTATGCCCCGAGCAGTACAAGCCGCCACATCGATGTTGTCCACGCCGACTGCCATCTGTGAGATGACCAGGAGCCGGGGCGAGGCATCCAACAAGGCCCGGTCGACCCGATCGACCAGCATGCAGAGAAGGCCCTCAGCGTCCTGCAACTGCTCGAGGAGAGTGGAGCGGTCGGCCGGATCAGGGCCCGGAAACTCGAAACTGGTGCCCGCCGGGTACCGCGATCGCGCCGGTTCCGGCAGTTCCCCCGTCACGACGTACCTGGGCACCCACTGAACCCTAGGTTGCTTCCCGGAGTGTTTTGCGAATTGGCGGCTAGTTTGGGAGGGTGCCGCGAGCCCGGTTTCCAGCCACGACCGGCCTCGACGCCGGTCGCCTCCTCCCGATTCTGATGGTCGGCTGGCTGCTGGTGGCGTGCGGGAGCTCCTCGTCGACGAGGACGGTAGAAATTGCCTCGACCAGCTCGAGCTCGACCCCGGTTGTATCGACCACGACGGTCGAGGTCGTGTCGGACCTTCCATCGAGCACTACCGCCGCAGCAGTTACCGCCGACTCCCTCCCGGAAGGGTCTTCACTGGTGGGCCAGGCGGCTGCGCACGTCGAGATCTTTGACGGGCCCGAACTCGCAGCACCCTCCTACGTCCTCGAGTCCGCAACCTCGCTCGGATCTCCCCGCGTGTTCCTGGTCGAGACGGGACCGGTGGATGGCTGGGTGGAGGTGTCGCTTCCGATCAGACCCAATGGCTCCACCGGCTGGGTGCGCGCCGGCGCCCTCGACCTGGATGTGATCGATTACGCGATCTTCGTCGATCTGTCCGATCGTCGGCTTCGGCTGGAGCGGGGCGAGGAAGTCGTGCTGGATACCGCGGTGGCGATCGGTTCACCCCACAACCCGACTCCGACCGGCAGCTACTTCGTGACCGATATCGTCGAACTGACGGATCCCGGCGGACCCTGGGGTCCCTTCGCCCTGGGACTCTCAGCCTTCTCGGACACCATCACCGAGTTCAACGGCGGCAACGGCATCATCGGCATCCATGGCACCAACCGCCCCGCCAGCATCGGTGAACCCGTGTCGCTCGGATGCGTCAGAGTCCCCAACGAGATCGCCGCCCAACTGGCCGAACTGGTGAAGCTGGGAACACCTGTTGAGATAGTGGAGTAGGGCTAGCGCGGGACCGTCTTCCAGGGGACGTCTTTGTCGACCCGGGGTTCGCCGGGGAGGCCCAGAACTCTTTCACCGAGGATGTTCTTCATGATTTCGGAGGTGCCGCCCTCGATCGAGTTGGCGCGGGCGCGCAGAAAGCTCTTCTGCCGGGTCAGCCGCCCGGCCCCGGCTTCTTCGGGAGTGACAAACGGATATCCCTCGGGCAGCAGCATTCCCTCGGCCCCCATCAAGTCGACCGTGAAGGTGGAGATCCGCTTGTTCAGGTCGGCCCAGTGCAGTTTCGACGTCGAGCCCTCGGGACCTGGCGTTCCAAGGGCTCTCGCCTGATTGGCCCGCAACCCGGTGAGACGCAGGGCCTCCGCCTCGCACCACAATTTCATCATTTCGTCGCGCAGGTAAGGATCGGTCAAGCCCCGGTCCAACCAGACCCTGGTCGTTTCGGCGATGGCGCCACCACCTCTCGGCAGCTGGGTGGAACCGATTGCTACCCGCTCGTTCATGAGAGTCGTAAGGGCCACCCGCCATCCGTCCCCGACCGCTCCCAGCCGGTAAGAGTCGGGGATCCGGGCATCCGTGAAGTAGACCTCGTTGAACTCGGCTTCTCCGGTGATCTGGCGCAACGGTCGCACCTCGACCCCGGGTTGCTTCATGTCGACGATGAAATACGTCAAGCCTCGATGTTTGGGAAGGTCGGGATCGGTGCGAGCGACCAGCATCCCCCAGCGAGACGTGTGCGCCAGGGTCGTCCACACCTTCTGACCGTTGACGATCCATTCGTCGCCGTCCTTTACCGCCCTCGTCGCCAGGCCCGCCACGTCCGACCCGGCTCCCGGCTCCGAGAACAGTTGACACCAGATTTCCTCGGCGGTGAACATGGGCCGCAGCCATCGTTCCATTTGCTGGGTCGACCCGTGGGCAACAACCGTGGGAGCTCCCATCCCATGGCCGATGACGTTGCGCGCAACGTTGAGGCGCGACACGTTTTCCTCGGTCAAGCGATCGTTGACGATCCCCTGCAGACCCGGGGCCAGGCCGAGGCCGCCATGCCCGACCGGGAAGTTGATCCACGCCAACCCGGCGTCAAATTGGTGGCCCCAGAACACTTGGGGTGAGACGGCAGCTGGCGGGTGCTGTGACAAAAGAAGCTCGACCCGCTCCCGAACCTGCTGTTCGTCGTGACGGGACCAGTTTCCGGAAGTTGCCTCCTCGGAGCCGCTCGGGACCGGGGTGGTTTCAATCGTCATGGGAAAAGGCTAAACGCTCGCCCTGACATAGGCGCTGGTCAGCACGGGCAGGGATCGCTCTTTGGTTGTTGCCGCGAGGTGCACGATCTCCGACTCTCGCCACATCGATACGAGAAGTGTCTCACCGGGGAACACAACTCCGGAAAATCGGGCTCGATACTCCGCGACCGAACCCACCCGACCCCCCAGGGCGTGATCCACGACCGCCTTGCACACCATGCCGAATGAACAGAGGCCATGAAGGATCGGACGTTCGAAGCCGCCGAGGGCGGCGAAGGCAGGATCGGCATGCAAGGGATTCCGGTCACCATTGAGTCGATAGAGCAGGGCTTGCTGGGGGATGGTCGGGACCTCCACGACCAGATCGGCCGGGCGATCGGGCGCATAGGTCTCGTCCTCGGATGCGACCTGGCCGCTTCCGGTCGGGTCGAAGCCACCCTCCCCGCGAGCGAATAGCGATGCCCGATTCGTGAAAAGCGGTCCGCCTTGATCGGAGGAAATCGACTCGACCACGATCAGTGCTCCCTTGCCCTTGTCGTGAACGCCGGTGATCCGGCTGACTGTCTTCACTGTGGCCGTCACGGGCAACTGACGGTGAATCTCGATCTGGTGCTCGCCGTGCAACAACTTCATGGGGTTGACGTCCATGCCATCGAGGCCGGGAACATGAGCCAGGGCCTCGAACGGCGGAATCGTTGCGAAGCTTGGCAGAACCTTCAGGTTCGGCTCGTAGCAATAGGAAAGCTCAGACTCCGAAGTTGGCGGGTCACCCGCCCCGATGCCGAGGTGGTAGAGGATGACTCCGGTCTCGTCCCAGGAAGACTCGAGATCCGGGAGCCTGGCTCCGCCGACCTTGCCCACGTCAATGGGCATCCATCAGTCTCCGAAATTCTTGGCGATGATGATGATCTCGTCGTTGGAGCTAGCCGGAATCTCATAAGTCGAGACATCCCGGATCCGTTCCATGTTGGCCTCGATCTCCTCGACCGTAGGCACCACCTTGGGGCCTGCAAACCACCCGGGGTTGGTCCCGATGAAGATCCTCCCGTAACGTCCTCCGCCCGCTGTGAAGATCTCGTGGGTGTACGGGTTTGCCTCGGAGGCGAGGAAGACCACCATCGGCATCACCTGCTCGGGGGCCACCAGGTCGGCCAGGGGGCCCAGCAGTTGCTCGGTCATCCGGGTTCGGGCGACAGGCCCGATCACGTTCGATTGGATCCCGTACTTGGCACCCTCGATTGCCAGGACGTTCGACAGGCCGACCAGGCCCATCTTGGCGGCGCCGTAGTTGGCCTGTCCGAAGTTCCCGAACAAGCCCGAGTTGGAGGACGTATGCACGAAACGTCCGTAACCGCGCTCCTTCATCACTTTGAACGCAGGCAACGAAACGTAGAACGCCCCCTTGAGGTGTGTGTCGAGAACTCCGTGGAGGTCGTCGAGGGTCATATTCGAGAAGCTGCGGTCCCGCAGGATGCCGGCATTGTTGATGACCACGTCGACGGTGCCGAAGGCGTCGATGGCCGCCGTCACGATCGCCTGACCACCTTCCGGCGTCGACACCGAGTCGTAGTTGGGAATCGCCTCGCCGCCGGCGGCCCTGATTTCCTCGACGACCGTGTCGGCCGCCCGGGACCCTGCTCCGCTCCCGTCGACCGAACCGCCCAGGTCGTTGACCACCACCCGGGCTCCGCGACGGGCCAGTTCCAGCGAATAAGACCGGCCCAGACCGCCACCGGCACCGGTGACGACTGCCACTCGTCCATCAAAGGAGATATCAGACATCGAAAGTCCTAGAGCCCTAACGCCCGGGCCACGAAAGTCGCCATCTGGTCACGCTTCACCGCATCGGCCGGGCAATACAGGCTTGGAGTGACAGAACAGCCCGTGGTGATTCCGGCCAGGCGAATTGCTTCAACCGCGGCGGCGTACCACTGATCTGCCGGGACGTCCTCGAAGACCGCACCCGCCGTTGGCAAGCCCAGCCCGAAGGCCCGGCTCAGAAACACCGCCATCTCCCCCCGCGTCAAGGGCCGGTCCGGGCCGTAGGTCCCGTCGGCATTCCCGGTAGTGATACCGAGCTCCTTCAGTCTCTCCACATAGCCCGTGTACCACTGACCCGCCGGGACGTCGGGGAACGCCCCGGTGAACGCGGCGGCAGGCTGCTCCCCGATCGCCGCGATCAAAAAGGCCGCCATCTCGGCCCTGGTCACATCCGCGGCCGGGCAGAAACGATCGACCAGTGGAGGGTTGCATCCTCGCGTGATGCCCAGGGCAGCGATTGCTTCGATGCTGGCTTCATGGAAGTTGCCGTTGTCGTCGATGAAACGCTCGGTGACGGCCTGGCCCTGCACCCGCACCCGGAAGCTGTCGCCGGTTCGCTCGAGAATCGTGATAGTCATGCCTCGCACCAGAAATGTTTCCCCCACGGCGAAGACGTGCTCACTCGAGCTGAACGATGCCACCGCTGGAACCGGCGTGGTCCGGCGCTCGAGGCCAAAGCATCCACCGACAACCGCAGGCGAGCAACTGTTCTGATCGATCGAATAGACCTCCACTCCTTCGACCGGAAGGCCGAAGTCGTATCCGCTCCTCACCCTGACGCTCAGGGTTTCGAACGTGCCGGGCTGGTCGGTCGGAAGCACCAGCATCTGTACACCGGATCTGGCTCCCAGGGTGTAGACCAGATCGCCACCACGGTGGAAGAACACGCCTTCTGATCCAAACCACCCGGCGGCATACCGGTTCACTGCCAGGGTGCCGATGTCGAGATTGTCGGAATCGCCGCCGCTCATCAGATCCATCGGGTTGTCGTATTCGTACACGACCCCGTTCTCAAACGTGGCCTGGCCGGCATAGGAGTGGGGCCAGAATATGGCGTGCCCGATCTCGTGGGCGCCGGTGCGAAGGGCCGGCGTGCTGCCGAAGCCAACCAGCGCCAGGCCCCCCAGAACTACGATCCTCGCATTGGCGGGATAGGTGTTCGGACAGCCCTGGGCGACCTGGCATACGAAGCCCCCGGTGGCGTAACCGCCGCCGTATGACGCGTCGATGACAACGACGACTCCCTCGCTGGTCCCGGCGCTCCGGGCGGCCACCAGGTCTTCGCATTCCCCTTGCACCCGAAACGGACTGTCGGGCCATTGCGAAGGCTGGGTTGCCGTCACCGCCCCGGCCGCGGTGAAGACCGGGCTATAGAGGTTGGCGGACAGCGACTGAAAGTAAGACGTCAGGGAGGCGTTGAGGACGCTCGCGGCCTGGGCCGGGGTAACCGAAATGCTCCCGTCGGGAACGTCGCAGATCCAGACTTCCCACGAATCGGTCCCGATCGAGTAGTTGTCGGTCTGATCCTTGAACGAGATCAGACCGAGCGGATCCGACCCGAACGGATCCGTTTGAGCCACGACAGGGAGGGACGTCATCACCAGCCCGACGACCGACAGGGCAAGCGCGGTCTTGGTGAAGCGTCGCGCTGAGGTTCGCCTCAATCGCTTTCCAAATTGTTCAGCACTATGGACCCCGCTTGATCAGCCGTACATCGAGTCGATGTCGGACGAGTATTTCTCGAGCACCACCCGTCGCTTGAGCTTCAGGGAAGGCGTTATCTCTCCACTATCGGGCGTCCAGGCATCCGGCACGATGACGAACTTCTTGACCTGCTCGACCCTCGACACTTCCTGGTTGGCCGCGTCGAGGGCCGATTGAATTTCGGTTCTGACCGCCGGAAGCTGGCTGAAGGTTCCGAGGTCCGTGTAAGGAACACCATGCTTGGCCGCCCAGAGGGGTGCCTCTTCGGCATCGAGGGCGATGATCATCGACATGTATTGCCGGCCGTCGCCGATCATGCACGCCTGGGCGACCAGGGCATGGTTCTTGAGGGCAGTCTCCAGCTTGGCCGGGGCGATATTCTTGCCGGCGGCGTTGATGATGATCTCTTTCTTGCGTCCGACGATGAAGAGGTAACCCTCGTCGTCGAAGCGCCCGAGGTCGCCGGAATGAAGCCATCCTTCCGAGTCGAATGCCTCGGCAGTCTCTTGCGGTGCCTGGTAGTAACCGGCCGTTATCACCCCTCCACGCATCAGGACCTCACCGTCCTCGCCGAGGACGACTTCGACCCCGGGAAGGGCGCGACCGACACTGCCGATCCTTTCGGCCCCCGGAAGGTTGCTGGTGGCCGGGCCTGTCGTCTCGCTCATGCCGTACAACTCGAAGAGGGGAATGCCGATTCCGCGGAAGAAGTAGATCAGGTCGGCGCTGATCGGGGCCGCGGCGGTTATGGCGATATCGATCGCGTCCATTCCCAGGCCATGGCGAACCTTCGAAAAAATGAGCCGTTCGAACAGGGCCAGTTTGACCTTGTCGATCAGCCCGGGCGACTTCCCCGCCTGGGTCGCACGCATGACCGACTCGCCGTGAGCAACAGCGCTTCGGATCAGCTTCTCGCGCTTGGGGTCTTCACCGAATCGCGCCTCGAGTCGATTGTGGAACTTCTCCCAGACCCGGGGCACGGCCACGAAGAGGGTCGGGCGGGCCTTTGTCACGTACTCGAGAACCAGGCCGATGTCGGGGCAATACCAAACTTCACCGGCGAGGTAGGCGCCCAGATAGTGGGTGGACATGCGCTCGGCGATGTGGGCCAAGGGCAGATACGACACCATCCTGGGATTGTCCGCGAGATTGGTTCCGCGCCGTACGCACTCCGCCGTCCACATCACGTTTCGATGGGTGACCATCACACCTTTGGGAACCCCGGTCGTCCCGGAGGTGTAGATGAGAGTTGCCAATCCTTCCGGCTTGTTGGCGGCGGCCGCTCGTTCGACCAGACCCGGATCGGCGGCAAGGGCCACCCGCCCGCGCTCGAGGAGGTCTTCCCAGGACAGGACCCAATCGGTTGTGTTGTAGTTCTCGGCCCCTTCCATGAGGATCACATGGCGCAGAGCGGGCAGTTCCGATTTGATGGCCTCCCAGCGCTTCATGAACGAGAGATCCTCGAGAATCGCCACTTTGGCGCCGCAGTTGGCGGCCACGTATTGAATCTGGCTCTGGGCCAGCGTCGAGTAAATGGTGACTCCGGTCGCTCCGGCATGCACCGCCGCCAGGTCACCGATGACATGTTCCGGTCGGTTGCCGGCCATGATCGCGACGAAGTCGCCTCCCGACACGCCCAATGAAATCAGACCGGCGGCGGCCTCGTGAACGGACTTTCGATACTGCGACCAGGTGAGATGGCGCCAGATTTCGCCTTCTTTCCAGTGAATCGCAGCCTTGTCGGCGTGGTCGAGAGCGTTGCGATTGAAAACATCGACGAGCGTCTTCCCTGCGACCGTCGCATCGATTGCAGCGCGCTCTTCCATAACGGTTGTCGTGCTCGACGAATGCGGGGCCATTGCTCCTCCAATGTTCAGCGGATGGCTCTCTCCCGGCGGAGCATACCGATCTCCCCCTGGCTGTATCCAAGGGTGTGGAGAATGTGATCGGTACGGGCCATCGATTCGTGGGGTGTGTCGGGCCTCGCCCCCGCTGGATTCGGGGGCCGGGTTCGGGAGAATCTGGGAACTGGCCCGGGTTGAGGGGCGCCGTCGACGTCGACAAAAGTCCCCCGGGCAGCCAGATGGGAGTCGGCCAGCGACTCCGAGAAGGTCAGCACAGGCGAGACACAGGCATCGGTCCCGGCGAACCGATCGACCCACTCCGAGCGGCTGCGGGAACCGAAGGCGGCCTCGAATCGGGCCGTCATCGTCTCCCACCCGCTGCGATCGTACTGGTCGCCAAGATCGGCGGGATCGAGGCCGAGGCCCGCCACAAGGGCTGCGAAGAATTGGGGTTCGAGCGCCCCGACCGCCATGAATCCGTCATCACGAGTTCGATAGGTGCGATAGAAGGGGGCGCCTCCGTCGAGGAGATTCGATTCGCGCCGCTCGCTCCAGGACCCGGAGGCGACCAATCCGCGGATTACCGAGGCCAAAAGGGCGGATCCGTCGACCATCGCCGCATCAACC
>DATEEG010000356.1:0-5857 GCA_035281305.1 Acidimicrobiia bacterium
GGCCGTCAGATTGCCTACGTCGGCCGGGACGAAGGGCGCCTCGACGTCTTCGTCATGCCCAGTGACGGAGGAAGCGGCCGCCGGCTGACTTTCTTCGGTTCCAACGCGACTCAGGTGGCCGACTGGTCCCCGGACGGCTCCCGCGTCATCGTCACCACCGACCACAGGCAGCCGTTCGAGGGTTGGGGTCACTTGTGGGAGGTGCCCGTGGACGGACCGGGACCACGGTCGCTGGGATGGGGACCTTCCCGCTCTGTGTCATTCCAACGGAACGGACCCGGGGTTGTCATAGGTCGCAACTCCTTCGACCCTGCCCGCTGGAAGCGTTACCGCGGGGGACGGACCGGATCGCTCTGGATCGATCGTGCCGGCAACGGAGAATTCGTGGAGTTGGTCCGATTGTCGGGAAACCTGGCAGACCCGATGTGGATCGGGGGCAGGGTCTATTTCCTGTCCGACCACGAAGGGGTCGGCAACATCTACTCGGTGACCCCGGCGGGTTCGGCTCTCACCCGTCACACGAGGCACCGCGACTTCTACGCCCGCTTCGCTTCGTCCGACGGGCGCAGGCTCGTCTACCACTGTGGGGCCGACCTCTGGCTGTTCGACCCCCGCGCCGAAGTCGCTTCGAGATTGGCGGTGTCGCTCCCCTCTTCCCGCCCCCAGCGTCAGCGCCGATTCCATTCGCCCGGGCGGTTCGTCGAATCGATCGATCTCCATCCTCAGGGCCACTCCCTGGCGGTCACCGCTCGGGGCGGCGCTTACACCATGCCGCTTTGGGAGGGCGCGCCAACACGGCACGGACCGGTGTCGTCAGCCCGCCAGCGCCTGACTTCGTGGCTGGGCGACGGGCAGCGGATCGTAACCCTCACCGACGAGAACGGTGAGGAGGCGATTGCCCTGCGGCGGGCCGACGGGGGAGACGTGGTCCGGCGTCAGAAGGAGAAGGTCATCCAGGCAGACCTCGGGAGAGTCCGGACCATCGACCCGGCCCCGGGCGGCGGTGACCTGGTGGCTGTCACCAACCATCGCCATGAGGTTCTGCTGGCGGACCTGGGGCGGGGGAGCGTGGTACCGATTCACCGAAGCAGCTACTCGTGGATCGCCGGTACGGCATGGTCACCCGATGGGAATTGGCTGGCTTTCGCAGCGGCGGTGAGCCGCACCACCACCAACCTGTTCCTTCACGACGTTCGCAAGGGCGATACCCACCAGATCGGCCGGCCCGACTTCGACGACTGGGCTCCCACCTTCGACCCCGAGGGCCGTTATCTGGCTTTTCTCTCGGCCCGGGTCTTCGATCCAGTGCCGGATCTGCATTTCCACGACTACGGGTTCCCGCGGGCGGCACTTCCCATGTTGATCCCGCTCAAGGCCGACGCCCGGTCACCGTTTTCGGTCATGAGCCGCGATCCCCGACCACCGGGGCCTCCCGCTCCGCCGGCGCCTCCCGGTCCCGGGGGTTCTCCGGGGGCGAGTCCGCCTCCCAACGGTGAGCCGGTGTCGGCAACGACGGAGATCGACCTCGAAGGCATGGCCGGGCGGGTGCAGGCGTTTCCAGTGCCTCCCATGGCCTATTCCCGCATCAGGGCGGGGAAGGGCCGCACCTACTTCCAATCGCAGCCGGTCGTCGGAGTCCTGGGGGTGAAGGAATCGGACGGGCCGATGGGCCGTCTCGAGAGCTGGGATTTTGCCACCGACAAGGTCGAGGTCGTTGCCGATGGGGTCTCCGGGTTCACCCTGTCAGCGGACGGGAAGGTCTTGGCGATCCGAACCAAGGGCGCTCTGCGGGTAGTGCCGGTGGGCTGGAAGGACGACAAGAACCCCAACGACAAGCCCGGCCGGGAGACCGGCCTGGTCGACCTCAACCGCATCCGGGTCGAGGTCAACCCATCCGCCGAGTGGCGCCAGATGTTCGACGAGGCCTGGCGCCTGCAACGAGATCACTACTGGTGGGAAGACATGGGAGGGGTCGACTGGATCGGCATCCGGGAGCGATACCTCGGGCTGGTAGATCGTGTGGCCAGCCGGGCCGAGTTCTCCGATCTCCTGTGGGAGATGCAGGGGGAGCTGGGCACCTCGCATGCCTACGAGCTAGGCGGCGACTACCGCCCGCCCCCGGTCTGGACGCAGGGCCATCTCGGAGCCGACATCGACTGGGTCCGCGGGGCGTGGCGAGTCACCGGGATCCCCGCAGGCGACGCCTGGGACCAGAAGGCGGCGTCGCCGCTGGCCGCCCCCGGCCTTGGCGTGAACGTGGGCGATCGGATCGTTGCCGTCGATGGGAGGGAGACGAGCGAGGTCGTGTCGCCCCAGGCGCTCCTGGTGGAGCGGGCCGGTCAAGCCGTCACCCTCAGCGTTGCTTCCGGACGCAAGGCGGCGCGCCGAGTCACCGTCGCCCCGCTGGCCGACGAGTATGCCCTTCGGTACCGGGATTGGGTTGAGAGCAACCGCGCCGTCGTAGCCGAGAGGACCGATGGAAAGGCCGGGTATATCCACATCCCCGACATGGGGCCGCCGGGTTTCGCCGAGTTCCACCGCTATTGGAAGTCGTCGGTCGACCTGCCCGGGCTGGTGATCGATGTTCGGTTCAACCGGGGCGGCAATGTCAGCCAGCTCTTGATCGAGAAGCTGGTGCGAAGGCGGCTCGGGTACCAGGTCACTCGCTGGCGGCTGCCGCAAGCGGTTCCTAGCGATTCGCCGGCCGGTCCGATGGTGTGCCTGACCAACGAGAACGCCGGATCCGACGGTGACATCTTCTCGCATACGTTCAAGATGCTCGGCCTCGGTCCCTTGATCGGAGTCCGCACTTGGGGAGGGGTCGTGGGAATCTGGCCGCAGCAATCCCTGGTCGACGGGACCGTCACTACCCAACCGGAATTCGGGCACTGGTTCACCGATGTCGGTTACGCGGTCGAGAACTTCGGCGCGATTCCGGACATCGAGATCGTCAACCGGCCTCAGGACTACGCCCGCGGTGACGACCCGCAACTCGAGCGGGGAATCTCCGAGCTCGTGGCGATCATGGCGGCCTCGCCGGCAATCATCCCCGATTTCGGCGACCGCCCCTCGGTAAAACCCCCCAGACTCCGGTAGTTGCTGCGCGTCGTGATTTCGAACCAGGCGAGACGCCAGACGTTTCTCGTGACTCCGAAATTTGGCGCCCTGCGAACAGTTCCTGGCAAATCTGGCGTCCGGCGCACCGCAGGCGTTCGTCCTCGGCCAAATTTGGTCCAGAGTGATCGTGGCGGGCCAAATTTGGGGTTCGGCGGATCCCCCATAGGCCCGGTTCGTCGGCGTGTGAGTTTCACCCCCTGATTCTCGCCGCGATCAGATCGCCGATCTGGCTGGTTGACATGCCCATGTCGGGGCCGCCCATCGTCGCCAATTCGGGAAGGACGGAGACCGCTGCCTCCTCCACCGCCCTCGCTGCCTCGTTTTCACCAAGGTGGGTGAGGCACATCGAGGCCGAAAGCACGGCCGCCACCGGATTGGCCCAGCCTTTGCCGGCGATGTCGGGGGCTGAGCCATGGACCGGCTCGAACATGGACGGATAGGCGCGGTCGGGGTTGAGGTTGCCGGACGCCGCCAGGCCCAGTCCGCCCTGCACCGCGGCGCCGAGGTCGGTGATGATGTCGCCGAAGAGGTTGTCGGTCACTATCACGTCGAATCGCTCGGGCGACTGGACGAGGTAGAGGCAAGCCGCATCTACGTGGACGTAGTCGACTGCCACATCGGGGTAGTCCGCGGCGATCTCGAGGACGGTTCGCTGCCACAGGTCTGCCGCAAAGGTGAGGACATTGGTCTTATGGCACAGGGTCAGCTTCCGGCGTCGGCCCATGGCCTGCTCGAAGGCAAAGCGACTTGCTCGCTCGGCGCCGAACCTGGTGTTGATCGACTCCTGGGTTGCGATCTCATTGGGCGTGCCGCGACGGGCAATCCCGCCTGCACCGACGTAGAGGCCCTCGGTGTTCTCACGGATCACGACTAGATCGCAGCGGTCCGGTGTGAGACCGGCGATCGGGGTGGGAACACCGGGGTAGAGCTTGACCGGCCGCAGATTGACGTACAGATCGAAGTCGAAGCGGAGCTTCAAGAGAAGCCCGCGTTCGAGCACCCCCGGGGGCACATCCGGAGACCCGACGGCTCCGAGCAGGATGGCGTCGTGCCTGCCCAGTTCCTCCTGGACCGAAGCGGGGAGAACTTCGCCGGTCGTCAGGAAGCGCCTTGCTCCGAGGTCGTAGTCCTCGGTGGAGATCTCAAAACCGAACCTGGCCCCGGCGGCCCGAATTGCCTTGAGAGCCTGGTCGGTGACCTCGGGGCCTACTCCGTCGCCGCCGATGACGGCCAATCGATATGTCATGGCCGGGGAGTGTACGAACCGCGGCCCCGCCCCCGGACGGCCAGGGCTCACAGGTAGGACCCTCGGGTCGGGTAGCGTCCTTCGGCAACCTTCACGGTCTCAACGGAAGCAAGATGCCCGACTCCCGACTGCCAGACCCCAGGGTGACCGGGAGTGCCTACAAGCGCCCGGTCCAACGAATGCTGCCGATGACAATCGGCGCGCTTGGCATTGTCTACGGCGACATTGGAACGAGTCCGCTCTACGCGATCAGGGAGACCTTCGCCGAGGTGCACCGGGTGCCCGTGACCCGTTCTTCAATCCTGGGCGTCCTGTCGCTGATCTTCTGGTCGCTGATCGTGATCATCACCATCAAGTACGTCACGGTCGTGCTGCGGGCCGACAACCACGGCGAGGGTGGCATCCTCGCGCTTACGGCTTTGGTGGCGCCCACCGAGGAAGCGCGGCGGCGGCGGAACAAGTTGGTCCTGGCCGGATTGTTTGGAGCTGCCCTGCTCTACGGAGACGGCGCCATCACGCCGGCCATCTCGGTGCTTTCGGCGGTCGAGGGACTGGAGGTTGCCGCCCCGGGACTCTCGCGGTTCGTAGTGCCAACCGCGATAGCGATTCTCATCGGCCTCTTCTCGATACAAAGACGAGGAAGCGAAGTCGTGGGTCGGTTCTTCGGTCCCGTGATGGTGGTGTGGTTCGCGGTCCTGGCATTCCTCGGCGTGGTCCATGTAATAGATCATCCCTCGGTGCTGGCCGCCGTCAACCCGGTGTACGCCGTCAGGTTCTTCGTCGAGTTCACATCGCGGGCGTTCATCGCACTCGGCGGTGTGGTGCTGGTGGTGACCGGGGGAGAAGCGCTCTACGCCGATTTGGGCCATTTCGGAGCGGAACCGATCAAGAGGGGTTGGTTCGCGGTCGTGCTCCCGGCTTTGTTGCTCAACTATTTCGGGCAGGGGGCCCTGTTGCTGGCCGACCCCGCGGCGGTGAGCAGCCCGTTCTTCTTGCTGGCTCCCGAATGGGCCATTTATCCCCTGGTCGGGCTGGCGACGCTCGCCACTGTGATCGCCTCCCAGGCCCTGATATCGGGCGTGTTCTCGCTGACCCACCAGGCGATTCAGCTCGGGTTCACGCCGCGATTAGAGGTTCGTCACACATCGGCTGCGTCCCACGGCCAGGTCTACTTGCCGCTCGTGAATTGGGTGCTGCTGGTGGCATGTGTGGGCCTGGTGTGGGGGTTCGGTAGCTCGGCAAATCTGGCCGGCGCCTATGGGATTGCGGTGACGGCCACCATGATCATCACGAGCGTGATGATCGGAGTGTTCGCCGCCGAACACTGGCGATGGAGTCGTCGCAAGCTGTTTGCGTTGGTCGGCGTCTTCCTCGTTATCGACCTGACATTCCTCTCGGCCAATCTCATCAAGATTCCCCACGGTGGATGGTTTCCGCTGGTGGCGGCAGCGCTGGTCTTCTATGTGATGACCACCTGGCGGACGGGACGGCGCC